>PCWT01000016.1:0-8694 GCA_002796245.1 Gammaproteobacteria bacterium CG11_big_fil_rev_8_21_14_0_20_46_22
TCATCGCCATATTCTCTGGGGCATGGTCTTTGCGCACTCTTGAGAGATCCTCACCCATAGTCACATCTAAGACCCAGTGCAAACTGTTCTCGATAGCCCAATGACTACGAATGGCCTGTGCTAATTCTTTAGCGTTAGCCGGTAAGCTGCTAATAAAATAACGTTGTTCAGTCGTGGTTTTATCCCCAACAGTCACACGTGATTCGACCATGGCAATGGTCTTTAAATCACACCAATCCACCCGTTGTGCTAACCACTCTAACTGATCCGTGACGTAACACAAGCGATGCTCAACACGTCCATGACCTTTATCATGATCCTCATAGCGATCAATAATTTTATGCGATTTAGCCTGGTGTAATTTTTCAATTTCAGTCGATAAAAATAGGCGAATATCATCATGCAAAGTACTGTGATTACCTTTTAATGACAACACATAATCTGCTTTTTTTTCATGAATCTTTTTAGCAATCTTTTTCTGTGTACCCATGGCATCAATGCTCACAATAGCGCCCTCAATGGCAAGTAAATCGAGTAACTTTGGAATAGCCGTAATCTCATTGGATTTCTCATAGACTTTTTCTTGACCCAGTACAAGCTTACTCGACGTAGCAAAGGCGCTTACCATATGAATGGCGGACTGTTCTGTGGCTTTATCAAAACTTTTTCTCAAAGCCTTTCCGTCAATGGCAATCACTTCTTTTAGCGCCAATTGAAACGATTGAACCCAAGCAATAAAGCATTGCTTGAACAGCTTGGGGTCTAAGCTAGAAAGCACTCGTGCAAAGGTGTTTTTTGAGGGTATCCCATTTTTAAAGGGTAAAAATCGACGAAGGTAATCCAGCTTCTCTTCGCCAAATGTTACAAAATCTCGCCAACTTTGTGCGCCACAAATGCTGCCACAAAGAACAACCAATAGGATTTCTGGCAGCGGATAAAGCTTCTTTCGATCAATTCTAGGGTCTTCTAATTCATCAAAATGATAAAGAAACGCTGGCTTTTTACTTGGGCTCACAACTAACTCCTTGTTTTATAAAAACAAGGAGTTTAATTCTTCAATGAAAATTATGCAGCTATTTTAATGGGACAGCCGTGAAAACAGGCAACGTCACTGGTCAAGCTGTTTACTGAATTCTGGCCAACTAAGTCGTACATTGCGCCAAGCCACGCTAGGCTAGGCTAGGCGCACAATAAAATTCGACAAAGTGCTTGTTTTTTCAAATAAAGCCGGTATTATTTCTCCCGATCTTGTGGGTCGTTAGCTCAGCTGGTAGAGCAGTAGACTTTTAATTCAATGTTCCATTGAGTGAAAAGTTAAAAAGACCGAAATTTATTAAGGAGTTACAGGCACCTTAATAAAGAGGGGAAAATGTTTGTATACTATTTGTATACTACAGAGAAAAATTAAAGCCGCCTGTTTACAATTTGTGGGTCGTTAGCTCAGTTGGTAGAGCAGTAGACTTTTAATCTATTGGTCATAGGTTCGAGCCCTATACGACCCACCACTTAAAAAACCCAATAAAATCAACAGCTTAAAAAGAATTCGATTGTATACTACTGTGTCGCTTAAGTCGCAAAAGATTTCCTTGTATACTATTTTGTGCCTCAAGCTACCTTTGGTTAACGCTTGGCGGCTTTAGTTCCATTCTGCTCCGCTTCTTGCCCATTTTGAGCGGGCTTTGATGAACTTTACTGTAGATATTAAACCCAATCAGCGTTATGTTATTAGCCGCGCTTTATGGCAGCAACACGGGTTAAATAGTATGAGCGATAACATCTTTGACAACTTGCCTAAGAGAGTATTACCCAAAGAGGTGTTTGAAACTTTACACCAGAACAAACACCTGAAACTAGAGCGCATTCTTTCAACCGGGCAAACCTCGGATTGGTACGACCAGGCCCAAGATGAATGGGTTATCTTGCTTCAAGGCCATGCGACTTTGGTATTTGAGGGCGGCAAGGCGGTTAACCTTAAACCTGGCGATTACCTCTTCATCGAGGCTCATAGAAAACATCGCGTAAGCTGGACAAACCCTGATGAGGTATGTGTTTGGTTGGCTCTTTACATACCAGTCCAAAATAATTCTGCTAGCAGTCAAATGCTGTAGATTGGCTTTGCCAAAATGACGAGCCAAGCTAGGTAGCCTGATAAGTATTGGCGCGAGAAATTACCATCTTCTGCTTTTAACGTAACCTTAAAAAGCATTATTTATATCTAATTCAATATTATTTAAATATTTATATTGATTATGATATAAATTTGTGTATTATTGGGTTTCTACCAATGAATTAGGTATCAGCATGGTAAAGAAAAACAAACCAAAGAAAAACAGTCGTGATGCAGGCATAGATATACAAGCCCGTTTAGCGTTGATCGAGGAATTACAAAATTACTTGAATGATCTACCTGGCACACAAGCGGAAAAAGCCAAAAAACTTAATGTCACTCAACCACGCCTTAACGATTTACTAAATGGGCGCGTTGAAAAATTTAGTGTTGAGGCGCTTACAAACTTAGCTAGAAATGCTGGTTTTAATATTCAACTAAATATACAAAAGGTTAGTATGCCTGATAATCGTCAAACAATTCCTTTAACCCCCACTTATACACCCTCGGTATTTGCGCCCAAACCGGAACAAATAAACTTAGAGTCAAAGCAAGCGACAGAGCTAATACTAAACATCCTCCGTTGTGATGTGATAGCCTCAGGACTCTCCCCAAAAGATGTCATAGTTTCTCTTAATATAAATGAAAGCGATGGAGGCATTGATGCGAAAGTTGAAGGTTCTTTACATGAAAATTCTTTATTAAACTTAGGGAGCACCTACTACCAAATTAAAACAGGCTCAGGATTCAAGCCCTGGCAAGATAGCTCTTTAAAGGCAGAGCTATTTGGAAAAAATAAAGCCCTTACAAAAAAGAATCTGAAGCCTGCAATAAAAGAGTGCTTTGATAAAGACGGAACGTATACAATTTTAACTTTAGGGCATGACATCACACCAGAAAAACATCAAAAATCAATCGACAATGCTGTATCATTATTAAAACAATGCGGCTACAGCAATCCGAAAATAAAGCTTTACAGCCAGGGGCAGATAGCCGGTGAAATAGGAAAATATCCCTCTATTTGTGCTGATCTTATTGGACTGTCTGACTGTAATTTTCGCACATTCTCAAGCTGGCAACGAATGTCGCACATGCAAACGGATTTGAAGTTAGGGTTAACTCAAAGCGAATTTATAGATACTCTTAGGAAAAACCTCCAAGAAGATAACGTGCAGCATATTCGGATTACTGGAGAACCAGGCATTGGAAAAACTCGGCTTACTCTTGAGTCGCTATCTGATAGCAGTATTGCCCCATCGGTTATATATGTACAAACCGGGGAGGATTTTCAAAAAAGTAAATTATTCACCGAGATTTTAAAAGCAGATCGGCAGTATTTTGTTACTTTGGTAATTGATGATTGTGATACTCGCGACATGACTTCTATATGGCAAAACTTAAAAGCCTTAGCAGGCATTAAGTTAATTACCATCAGCCATAATGATGAAGATATATATGACGGCACAATGAAAAAATTAAGCTGCCCCTCTTTAACAGAAAAAGAAATACAAGAAGTTTTAGCAGGTTATATAGGAAATCAAGACTTACACCGCTGGGCATCGTGGTGTGATGGCTCCCCAAGAGTTGCGCATGCTTTAGGAGAAAATCTTAAAAATAACCCTGGCGATTTACTTCAATCACCAGCCGATATACCAATCTGGGACAGGTTCATTATCGGGCATAAAAAGATACAACCTAGTGAAGAAGATCAATATCAAATTGTTTTAACTCATATTGCACTTTTTCAACGGTTTGGTTTTGAGTCACCAGTTACTGAAGAGGCACGTTTTATTTCGCAGTGGATAGAGAAAAATAATCCAACAATAACCTGGAATCAATTTCAAAAAATTGTTCAACACTATCGTAGCAGAAGAATAATACAGGGGCAGCATACGCTATACATTGTGCCGAAGGCACTGCATATATATTTATGGATAAAATTTTGGAAAGAGTATGGACGAGACTTTCCTTTTAAAGAATTTCTTAATGAGCTTCCAGAGAATATGAGTCATTGGTTTCTCCAGCAGTTTAAATATGCCCAGTCGGCTCCTCAGACACAACCTATAGTAGAGGGTATTTTATCTGATGGCGGATTATTTGCTGATAAAACCTTTTTTTTCTCGGAGACGGGGTTAAGGTTTTTAAATTATTTAGCCGAAGCAGCACCATCTGGAGTTCTCTCGTTAATTGAAAAGACTATTGGTACATGGAACCATGAGGAGCTCTATAAATGGCGTACTGGTAGACAGGAAATTGTTTCAGCTTTAGAGAAAATAATTGTTTGGGAAGGTTTTTTTATACGTTCAGCCCAAATATTAATTAATATGGCACTGGCTGAAAATTCAAATTATTCGAATAACTCAAAGGGGATATTGTTAGGTTTATTTTCTATTGGGCTTGGTTGGGCACCAACTCAAGCCCCCCCATCCATGCGGTTCCCTTTGCTAGAAAATCTAATTAAAAATAGTGATCTTGGCTGCCGAAATCTAGGGTTAGAGTTATGTTCAAAGTGGCTGGAAACTCGCGGCGGGATAAGAATGATCGGAGCTGAGCACCAAGGGCTCCAACAAACAATAAGTTTCTGGAGACCGCAAACTTATAGCGAGGTATTTGATTATTGGCGCGATGTACTGAAGCTTTTACGTAATGAGATGGAAGGACTTGACTCAATCTGGCGTAATAAATTTTCAAGTGTTTTATTGAGCGCAGCTTCTTCTTTAATAAACTACGAGCAAATAGCTGAGGAAGTCTTTGAATTGGTGTTATGGCTTGCTAATGATCAAGCGATAAATCGAAAACTACTGTTGGATTTTTATAATGACGCTCTAAAAGCAAAAGGTAGCTCATTGACTAAGTCAGAAATTAAAATTCTAAAGCAACTAGATAATAATTTAGAAGGAGTGAATATTTTTGACAGAGTTAATCGGTATGTTTGTAACATGAGCTCATGGAGGACGTATTACGAGTTTTCTGGCGATACAGTAATAGAAATTAACGATCAAGAAAAAAAATTGAAGTCATTAGCAAAAGAATGCGCCAACGAGATTAATAATTTTTCAGAAGTGCTCTTAGAAGTGAGTGCTAAGGAAATAAATCAGGATAGCAATATATTTGCATTTGGCATTGAGTGTGGAAAGCAAATCAATAATACAGAGTCGGATGAAAACATAATCAGCTTTATTATGAAAAAAGCTCACACTATTGTTAATGTGGTATTTATAGGAGGCTATATTGCTGGATTGCGAACCCGCGATCCTTCACAATGGGAGGTTATCTTACGTCAGTTATTGAGCAGAGAAAATACGAGAGAAATTGCTGTCGACTGCATATTAAAGTCTGGTATCACAGAGGTGTTGTTATATGACATGATTCTGCTTTTTAAAAACAAACTCTTTCCAGTAAAATCATTTAGTTTTATTCCTCTAAAAGAAGATATACAAAGTGTTTCAGAGGCTCTTATTCAAGACTTGTTAACTACGCTTATTTTTTCTAATCAAGAAAGATCAACTGCTATCTGCGTTGAATTGCTTAACATTTATTACATTAATAAAAACACCAAGAAAAGGCTTCCAAAACAAATAACATTCGACGTTCTCAGCATGAAACCTTTAAGAGAAAGCCTTAATCAGGTTTTATTTTCTTATTACTGGGGGTTGGTAGCGGAAGCATTTCTTGAACAGTACCCTGAAAGCGGATTAGATTTACTTGGAAATTTACTGGAAGTTATAGCTAATTCTTCAAACTACCCATTGGAATATAAGGATAATGTAGAAAAAGTTGCGAACGGTATTGTAAAAAGCAACCCTGGTGACGCCTGGACACTTATTTCAAAGGCTTTAGTTTCGGAGAATCAAAAAATTTATGAAATTGTATACTGGCTTAACAATCCATTTAGTTTTTCAGAAGAAGCTTCAGCTATAACTTTCATACCTCCAGGCCAGATTATAGCTTGGGTTAAGGAAGATCCAGATATTAGGAAAGAGTTGATACAAGAGATTCTGCCAAGATCGTTAGATCCCCAACAAGGTGGCAACTTGACTTCGCAGTTTATTGAGGCATTTATTGAAGAAAAAAAATTTACAAATGGATTGATGGCACACTTTTATACTGGCAGTTGGCAAGGTTCGGAGAGTATGTATTTATCAAAAAAACGTGATCAAGCTAGATCATGGTTAAGCAACACAAGATCACTTAAAATACGTATGTGGTTAGAAAGGTATATAGAAACTTTGAATAATAGAATACAGACTGAACAAATAAAAGAAGAAAGAAATTTTTAGGCTAGAAAAATTTTTGCATCATGAAAATTTATTTTTGAACTAATTTCCCACTATTTTTTTGATTGCAATAGCATATAACAAAATAGCACAAAACTTGACAGCTTTTACAGCTTTACAGTTCAAGAAAACACGATTAGCCATGAAAGTCGTGGAAGGCCATTTGAAAAAAAGCGCCTTTGGCAGCCTAGCTGATTACACGTTAATTAGCTGTCTTAATACTCACTGCTTTTAAGCAGTTTTAAAATACCCGCTTAGTTTAAGCTGTCGCAAGACCGTCAACTAAGTAAGATATACCATACTAGCCTAACTTAAAGGCTCACTTTTACCCATACTAAATTTTTCAATATACGCACACCAAAGCAGATAGCCACGGCTAGCGCTTTGGCGTGAATTTTTATTTCGACTTTTTAATGCCGGAAGCAGTTTGCTGATTCCGGTATGACAGGCTCTTTTTTTAAAGAGCATCGTTTTCGCAACCGACTGTTTGAATAAACAGATACCTGTTCTGGGTTCATGACCTGGTTCAGTTATAGGCTTATGGCCTTGGTTGTTAGGCTACACCGTTTCAAGCTTTGCTTGACCGTTGATAACCCTTTAAGGGTTATCGCGTGGTGTACCACCACTAAACAACATTTCAAACGATTAAGATATGTCGAAAATCAATAACACAGAACTTTCAAAGCAATGCTAGCGTCACGTTCGTAATGAATTTTACGACGTGACGCGCATTGCGCGTTATTTCAAACCCAAAATAATCAAAGAGTTAAAACAAAACCCAGATTAAAAACTGTCGTTGCATGTCCGTGACAGTTTTTAAGAACACAAAACATGAGGATTAAAAAAATGAGTAAAAAACATAAAATGGTTAACTCTGCTATTGTTGCTATCAAAAATAACAAAGACGGCGCTTATCGTACTCAGAACGATAGACGAACAGCCTTAGTTGATATGGCTAAAACACTTTACAACTTAGGCTATAAGCTTGATCACCTACGTTATATGAAGCCAAAGCATATTGAAGCACTGGTTCAGCATTGGAAAGCGAATGGTGATACCGCAGGCAGTATGAAAAACCGGATGAGCCACATTCGCTGGTTGATGCGTAAATTCGATGGCAAAATTCACATGGTGCCAAGTAATGATAATTTGGGCATCCCTAAACGAGTCTATGTCACCAATGAAGATAAATCGCGAACCTTAAACGAAACTGACCTGAATAAAATTCAAGACCCACTCATGCGCCACAGTTTGAAAGGTCAGGAGCTTTTCGGACTAAGGGTTGAAACCAGTCTAAAAATTCAGCCCTACGTTGCCGATGCCGGACAATACTTATTTATCAAGAAAGGCTGGGCGAAAGGCAGCAAAGAAGGCATGATCCCGATTCTTACCCAAGAACAGCGTGATTGGTTGGAAGAAGCAAAGCAGCTTGTGAAAAGCAAGACAAATTCGTTAATTCCGCCTAATCTCACGTATATCAAGCATCGCAGGAATTTTGAAACCAAGGCGAAGGAGGCTGGCATTTGCCACATGCATGGCCATCGTCACCTTTATGCGCAACGCCGCTATAAAGAGCTAACAGGCTGGGAGGCACCTGTTAAAGGCGGCCTCACTCGCTCAGAAATGACGAAAGAGCAAAAATGGCAAGATCACGCGGTGAGGCTTCAAATTAGCCTTGAGATGTTACATCAACGAAAAAACGTGCTCAACACATACTTAGGAAAGAAATAAAATATCCAGTAGTTGATCAAAATAAACTTTACTCATTAATTCGGCATTAAGGTGGTTATTTAAAACTTAATTCTGTTCTAGAATTAGCCTGATCTGCTGGCTCACCTTCATTTAACTCGTTATACTAAAAGTCAATTTCTATAGAATGTAAGGATACTTAATCTATGGCACTTTCTGCGGACAAACAGGCACTCTTGGATGCCTTTAATCAACACGTTAATGCCGAGCTTAATAAAGATTTAGAAACAACATTGGCAACCATGACCTCTGATCCGCACATTAATAGTATTCCCACCTTAACTGGTGGTGAAGGTTTAGAGGGTGTTAAGCAGTTTTATAGCAATTTAATTCCTGAAGGAAAATTCTTTCCGCCCGATACGGAAATGACACCTATTTCTCGCACCATCGATGAGCGTCAACTGGTTGATGAAATTATTTTAAAATTTACTCATACCAGTGAAATTGGCTGGATGCTTCCTAACATTCCACCTACGGGTAAACGAGTTGAAATTCCGCTGATTGTTATTGTTGGCTTTGATCAAGGCAAAGTGACTCATGAACATATTTATTGGGATCAAG
>PCWT01000016.1:8722-92940 GCA_002796245.1 Gammaproteobacteria bacterium CG11_big_fil_rev_8_21_14_0_20_46_22
CTCAACAGTAATGCTATTGCGGTAAGGTTGAATGATGGTTATGCAAAAATTCTTTAAAAAATACAGCACGATTTTAATCGGTATTGCGTTACTTATTTGTAATCAGTCCTTATTTGCCGAAAATTCTATTGCTTGTCACAGTTCTTACAAGGGCCAATCACTTTCTCGCCAAACCTTACTTCAAGTGCTTCATCACCAAAATGGAAACATTAATTTATGCGGCACTAACTTACACGCGGCGGATTTGAGTGATTTAGATTTAAGCGGCGTGGATTTACAAGGTGCTGATTTAAGCGAAGCCAAGCTAAAAAATACTAATTTATCGGGCGCAAAACTTTATAAGACTTATTTTCGTTGGGCTGATCTAACGGGTGCTGATTTACAACGTTCAGATTTAAGGTCGGCCAGTTTAGAATCAGCGAAACTTAATCAGGCCAATTTAACGTTGGCGCGGTTAAATCAGGCCAATTTAACACAAGCTGACTTATCGTCTGCCTCTTTGCAACACGCTGACTTAACCTCGGCTAATTTAACAGATGCCACCTTAAAAAATGCCAATTTTCAATGGGCTAACTTAACCGATGCGAATTTAAGCTGGAGTAATTTAACACAGACCATTTTTAGTGAAGCGATACTTAAACGAACTGATTTAGCAAATACGTTAATGGATCAAACTAATTTCTCCGAAGCGGATTTATCAGGCGCGAACTTTCAACCAAAACTAGGCAGTTTGCCGGATTTAATTGCGCTTTCTACTGCTAAGCAGTTTCAAACGATTCAGTTCGATGAAAAACGTGGCTTGCCGCCTTTGCTAGAAATTCGAGCCGCCTACAAAAAGATTGGTCTAATTGGCATGGAAAGACAAATTACGGCAATCGTAAAGACCAAGCAAATGCAACAAGCATGGCATCAAGGTGGCTGGAGCTACGTGGAAAGCGCATTTAATTTTGTGTTTTTCTATTTGACGTGTGATTTTGGTGCAGCGCCTGGTAGAGCGCTAGTCATCTTTTTATTGTTAATGGGGTTATTTACACTGCCTTATTATTTAGCATTACTACTCCCTCGTTTGGGCGGGGGTATTTTTGTGTATTGGCAATCAAATAAAGACTCACGGCATGATGAACACACCGTTGCGAAGAAAGGATTGGAATTTAAAAAGCGGATTAAATTCGCCGATATTTTTGCTTGTAAAGGCTGGGTAAGTCGATATTGGCGTTTATTACGCATCGCATTTTACTTTAGTATCTTGAATGCGTTTAGCCTGGGGTGGCATGAGCTGAATGCACGCAGTTGGATGCGGCGTATTCAGCTACGTGACTATCAACTTAAAGGTTATGGTTGGGTGAAGGTGTTATCCGGCATTCAACCGCTATTGAGTGCTTATTTAATTGTTTTGTGGGCATTGACTTACTTTGGTCATCCCTTTGAATGGTAGTGTACCCTTACGTTCTATCTATTCGCCAACTAACTAACCAACCTTTGCTTAAAAAGGTTGGCAACTGTTTATCTAAGTTGATTCCGCGTGAAGCACAGGATGACTCTAGTTGTTCTAGTGGTAATTGCTGGGTAAGCAAATGAGCTAACGGCCACTCAGCATCATTTAGTTCATCGATCTTCACTTGATGTTGATCTCGCCAAACGAAAAGCTTTACCCCGCCAGCATTTAAATCGATTGCGTTGCCTGTTTCATTGGATTGATTAGGCTGACATAAATTCCAGATTTTTTTAAGGGGATATGGCGATTCGATGAATTGAGCACTACGTGGTAGTTGGAAGACGGCTTGCGCTTGTTGCTCTTCTAATAATTGAGCGAAGCTTTCCGTATCAAATTGCGCTTCAGCATCAGCCTGATAAGCTAAATGATAAGCCCAGCACAATCGGCAGATGTCCGCTAAATAAGGGAGCTGTTGTGCGGGTGGAAACTCACCAACAAAATCAGCAAAGCCTTCACCGTAATCGCCTAAATCTGGCGACTGTGAAGGGGTTTGTTGAATATAGGTGTAGGCGAGACCATTAAAAAAATCTTCGCCGACTAATTTTTCGCAAACCTCATAGGTTTCGCGCAGGCTTTTGGCTAAGCATTCGGTGACGCTGCTTTGATAAATGTTGAATCGCTTATCAGGTGTCAGTGCAGTTTGACTATGAATGTGTTTCGTAAAAACAGTTGCATTATTCTCATAAAACGCAGTTAAAAAATCTTGTTGCAGTTCGGCTAATTTAGACATAGCTTGCCTCAACCGTTTGCATTAATCGATCGGATTGTTTCGCTTCTTCCTGTAAGGTAGTGAATGGCGGAATGTGATCATCACGTTCAATAAGCGTGGGTAAGATTCCTACTTGTTTTAAAGCAGTTTCATACAACTGCCAAACGCCTTGATGAATCGCTTGATCGTGTTTGTCAAACAAGTAATCGCCTTCATCCGAGTAACCGGCCAAGTGGTATTGTTTTACCCGCCTGGCATCGATGTTTTCTAAAAAGGTTTCGGGTGAAAAAGGCTGATTAGCAGCGGTCACGACAATATTATTAATATCAAGTAGAACATAACAATCCGCTTTTTGGGCAATCGCATTGATAAATTCCCATTCGGGCATTTCGTTGTCTTTGTAGGCCAAATACGTGGAGGCATTTTCAATCAAAATACGCTGCCCTAAATACGCTTGTACTTGCTGAATCCGTTCACTGAGATGATCAACGGCTTCCTGTGTAAACGGTAAGGGTAATAAATCATGTAAATACTGTTGATTGACTGACACCCAACTTAAATGATCAGAGACAAATTCAGGTTGAATAATGTCGATGAGTTGTTTCAAGTCCTTTAAATAGGTCTGGTTTAGGGGATCAGTTGAACCTAACGATAATCCCACCCCATGCAAAGTCACAGGATACTGTTCGCGAATGGCTTTTAAATAATTGAGTTGTACTGGATCATGAAAATAATTATCACTCAAGGCCTCAAACCAGGGTACATCCGGTTGGTGTTGTAAAATATGTGAGTAATGACAAGAACGCAGACCTATCCCTGTACCTTGGATAGGTCTGCCGATGAATGATGACATTAGCTATTGTCACCACGGGTGGTGCTACCGCCATTGATTTTGTCGCATAAGCCCTTCGGCACAAACAACCAATCGTTTGAATCACCGCTCTTAGTGGCTTGACCTTGGCAGCTATGACCGGTGCCTTTACCGCCGCAGTCATTCTTGCCCGCTTTGGCAATCCCGTAGCATTTTTCCATGCCCTTGTGAGTAGCCGCTTGCGCTTGAACAGCAGCAAGTGATAAACCAGCCGTCACTAAGGCGGCGCAAGTGAGTTTGGTAACGTTTTTCATAAGAGTCTCCTTGTTGGTTAACGTAACGCACTATTAAAAAAACGAAGTCAGCTAAAAAAACTTAAGTTCGTCTCCTTAATTCTTCCCTGTACACCCAGGGTTATTTTTTAAACCTTTTCATGAATTTGCTTTTCTATTGAATAGCATTATCAAAAGTTGGTCAAGTGACCATTTTCCAGTGCCAAAGCACATCAGCAATAATAAGATCGCACCCCAATTCACATGCTGAATCAAGCCGTCTAAGCCATCCGGTGTCCACAAATGGGGATAAGAAATCGCGGCCACTAAATTAAATAAAAACAGTAAAGCCACCATCAATCGACTGCCTAAGCCTAAAATGACAAAAAGCGGTAAAATGATTTCAGCCGCCGTACCAATGACTGCCGCAATTTCTGCTGGAATCAAAGGCACATGAAACTCATAAGCAAAAAGCATGACTGTGGAATCCCAATGGTCTAGTTTGAGCAATCCTGATTTTAAAAACACATAGCCCACCCAGCAACGTGCTAGCAACGCTGCAAGCGGTGTGATCCAATCGAGTAATTTAAAGAAAGGACGGGTAATTACGGTTACCAATCGAAAGAATGGGTTCGTAGTCATGAGCGGGATATCCTTATCAAATTGACTTCTCTCAATAAACTCGCTAGTCTGATTAGCAGAATAAATATTCTTTTTAAGGATGTCAAGCGCATGGGGCGTGTCATTGAGCGAACCGTATCTAATGAAATACTCGATAAGACCATGCACGTCTTTTGGGAACGTGGATATTTTAATACCTCAGTGGATGACATCATTGCGGCGACAGGCTTTAATAAGGCTGCGATTTATAAGTATTTTGGCGGCAAACACGAATTATTTATCGCCATGCTCAAGCGTTATCGCGAAGTGGTAACACCCCGCCTAACCGCAGCACTCACCGAAACTCACCTCGGCTTACATGCAATTGAGAATTTTTTCAGTCAGTTTTTAAGCTTAAATAAAAGTGACACTCCGTGTGGCTGTTTTTTAATTGCCACGGCCTCAGAGCTACCGTCACATGATCAAGCGGTTAGTCAATTTATTCAGCAATTCACTCAAGCGTTAACAACCCTGTTATTAAGCTGTTTAAGGGAAGCTAAAAAAAGTCATCAGATCAAAGCAGATAATGATATTAAAGCGACCGCTGATTTCTTAGTCGTGAATATTTTTGGTTTGATGACTTTGCATCGATGCGGTGTGACGACACAAACGCTTAAACACCATATTACGACACTCAAACAGTATTTGAATGACTTAAAAAAGCGCCATTAACAGGGAGAATCTCATGACTTATCAACTTAGCTTGCCTTTATTGGATGAAAATACAGATAACCCCCAAGCTAGTCATTTACTTAAAGAAGCCAAGCACCAACTAGGCTTTATTCCTAACCTCTATGCAGTTATGGCTAATCTACCCAGTTTGCTAGAGGTTTATCGTTTGGGCGATCAACAATTTCGTCAAACCTCAGGCTTTTCAGCAATGGAACAAGAAATTATTTATTTAACCATTAGCATCGTGAATGATTGTCACTATTGTGTTGCCGCACACCGCACACTAGCAGCCAAACAAGCCCAAGTACCAGCAGACATTATTGAAGCAATTTGCACCAACCAAACATTGAAAGATAATAAATTACAAGCACTCGTCGAGCTAACACGTCATGTGGTTGAAGCACGCGGTTGGATTGAGGAAACAAAAGCCAGGCCTTTTTTTGAAGCGGGTTATACTGAGCCTCAATTACTCGCGATTATTTTAGCCGTGGGCATCAAAACACTCAGCAACTACACCAACCATGTTGCACAAACACCCATCGATGCCGCCTTTCATCATGCTGCATCGAAGCCAACTTAAACTGCAATAAAGCATGGATGAGGAATCTGCATGAAGCAAAAACAATCGCCGTTTTTACCCACCAAACCCGCGCCACAGACGTGGCGAGAAAAAACTCTCGATTGGTTGGTCTGTTATTTAACCTGCGATGTGGAACCTACGCCGTCAGTACCTTTGTCGAATTTTGATCAGGTGCAACAAAAACTTAAACCAGGGGATGTTTTATTGGTTGAAGGCCGCAGTCGTGTTAGCCGAGTAATCAGTACTATTACTAAAAGTGCTTGGACACATGCGGCACTCTATTTAGGATGTCTACGAGATTGCCCGCTTGAATTCATCACCCTAATCAAACCGTATTATGACGGTGCCGAGGATATACCGCTCGTGATTGAAAGTCGTTTAGAAGCGGGCGTTATCATTTTGCCATTGGCGCAATACCGTAATGAACACGTTCGTATTTGTCGTGCACAAAGCTTGGAACAAGGTGATATACATCAAGTGATTCATTATACACTTTCGCGGGTAGGCTTAGCGTATGATCATCAACACATTTTTGATTTGGCGCGCTTTTTATTTCCTTGGTTTCTATTGCCGAGACGGTGGCGCTCTAGCTTATTTCGTTATCAAGCAGGTGATAGCGCTAAAATCACTTGTTCCTTATTAATTGCCGAAGCCTTTATGTCGATTCGTTATCCGATTTTGCCTGTTGTACGGGAGCGATCTAATCATGAGGGCTATGAATTTATTCGGCGAAACCCGAGACTATTTACTCCGCGTGACTTTGATTATTCGCCTTACTTTTCAGTGATTAAATGTCCCGTGGTCGAGTTTTGTAAAACCACGCCTTATACGACGATTCCGTGGAATGAAGATTGGATTAGTCACGATGGTGAAGGAATTACGCCAATTAAGCAAACAAAAAAAGCAGAGAATACAGACGATATTACCAAGAGGAGCCGGTAGTGATTCATTCATTGAAGCGTTGGATACTCTTGATCGTATTACTCATTTTACTAGGCTTATTTTTTTATTTCCAATTATATCGCTATTTATCCTTTGAAAGCTTAAAAGCCAATCGTGCGTTATTGCTAGCCTGGAGTGAACAACATCTCATTTGGGTGGTGTTAGGTTTTATCGGCGTTTATACCATTTCTGTTGCTTGCTCGGTGCCAGGCGCAACGTTTTTAACGCTGGCGGGTGGTTTTTTATTTGGACCTTGGCTTGGCACCTTATGGGTCGTACTGAGTGCCACATTGGGCGCTTTTATTGTCTTTCTCGCAGTCAAATTAGCCTTGCGCGATTGGGTCGCTAAAAAAGCGGCTAAGTGGCTAAAAACGATGGAACAAGGTTTTCAACATAATGCGTTTTCGTATTTATTATTTTTACGCTTAGTACCGCTCTTTCCCTTTTGGCTTATCAATATCGTACCGGCTTTGTTAGGCGTATCGAAACGCACGTTTGTGATCGCAACGTTGGTTGGCATTATTCCAGGCTCGTTTGTCTACGTATTGGTGGGCAATGGTTTAGGTCATGTCTTTGATGCGAATGAAACCCCGAACTTAGGCATTATTTTTGATCCGAAGGTGTTGATTCCCTTGTTAGCATTGGCGTTGTTATCACTCGTGCCTGTTATTTACAAACTGATTCAACGCAAACGCCAGGTTAAACCAACACCAGCGAACCAAAACAATTCAAGGAGGAAACCATGAGTCAATCGATGCATTGTGATATTGCCATTATTGGCGGCGGCGCAGGCGGTTTAAGCCTTGCTGCAGGCGCATCGCAACTCGGCGCTAAAGTCGTCTTAATTGAATCCGGCAAAATGGGTGGCGATTGCTTGAATTACGGTTGTGTGCCGTCCAAGTCTTTACTCTCAGCCGCCAAAGCTTTTTATCATGTCAAACAATCAGATTATTTTGGCGTGCAAACCGAAAAGTTAAGCCTTGATTTCAACAAGGTCATGCAGCACGTCAAACACGTCATCACGACCATTGAAAAAAATGATTCTGTAGAGCGGTTTGAATCTTTAGGCGTTAACGTGATTCAAGCGCCAGGAAAATTTATTGATGCAAAAACCCTACAAGCAGGCGACACACTCATTAAAGCCAAACGCTTTGTGGTCGCGACGGGGTCTTCACCGTTTGTACCGCCGATTCCAGGGTTAGATCAGGTGCATTATAAAACGAATGAAACGATTTTTGATTTAACTGAACAACCGAAACATTTAATCGTGATTGGTGGTGGCCCGATTGGTTGTGAACTGGCGCAAGCCTTTGCTATGTTAGGTTCTCAGGTCACCATCTTAGAAGGTTTTAAAATTCTACCTAAGGATGATGCCGATTGTGTGGCCATTGTGCGTGAGCAATTGGAAAAAACCGGCATTACGATTCATGAAAACATCAAGGTTCATCAGGTGTCATCCTCTGAAAACAAAGTCATTGCTGTCACGATTGAAAAAGATGGCCAAACAGACACTATTAGCGGCAGTCACCTGCTGATCTCCACAGGTCGACGTGCGAATGTGCAAGGACTGGAATTAGAAAAAGCTAACGTAAAATATTCACCCAAAGGCATTGAGGTCGATGAGCGATTGCGTAGCAGCAACAAAAAAATCTATGCGATTGGGGATGTGGCGGGAAGTTTTCAATTTACCCATATTGCGAATTATCATGCCGGTATTGTGCTACGAAATATTTTATTTCGCTTGCCTGCCAAAGTGGATTATCGCGCGGTGCCTTGGGTGACTTATACGGAACCTGAAATGGCACATGTTGGATTAACGGCTGAAGCTGTAAAAGATCGATCCGATGTTCAGATTACCGAATGGCCTTATCAAGACAATGATCGCGCGCAAGCTGAATATGAGACCATTGGTAAAATTAAAATTATGACTGACAAGAAAGCACGAATCTTAGGTGTCACAATTGTCGGCGCTAAAGCGGGAGAATTAATCTTACCGTGGGTGATCGCGATTCGTGAAAAGAAAACGCTGCGTACCTTTACCGATACCATTGTACCTTACCCCACGCTCAGTGAACTGAGTAAACGTGTCTCGGGTGAATTTTATACGCCGAAACTGTTCTCAAATAAAACTCGTTGGCTGGTGCGGTTGTTATTAAAGTTAGGATAAGTAGATGATTGAACAAGGCATAAGATGTTATTATCAAAAACTATTCGTTGATCCATTAGCGATTCGACTCAAAAACCGCATTCAACCTAACACGATCACCTACTTATCTGGCTTGCTGGGCGTGTTGGTTATTCCAGCCTTATTCTTTAATCAGGTGTTTTTAGCCATTGGTTTATTATTACTCTCCGGTTATTGTGATACCTTGGATGGCACCTTGGCACGTTTTACCCATCATTCGACAGCATGGGGTTCCGTACTCGATATCATGATGGATCGTTTAGTCGAGTTTTCTGCTGTGTTTAGTTTATGGCTAGTTGACCCCAGTCATCGTGCGTTATGGTGTTTTTTAATGCTGGGTAGTATGTTGTTATGTGTCACTAGCTTTTTAGTCGTGGGGATTTTTGTCGCCAACGACTCACAAAAAAGTTTTTATTACAGTCCTGGCATCATGGAACGCGCGGAAGCCTTTATTTTCTTTACCGCGATGATGTGGTGGCCAAGCGCATTTTTACCCTTAGCACTATTGTTTAGCTTTTTAGTGGTATTGACTGCCATCATTCGTTTAGCTCAGTTTTATCAACAAACCCGTTCGACAGAACGCGCATCACACACGACTACTCAAGCAACGGACACATCACAAACCCAGGGAATCAATTAATGGAGATAACCTCACCATGAGATGTATCAAGCCACTTGGCATTTTTTTTGGATTTATGTTGCTAGCAAACTTAGGCTTTGCAGCACCCAGCAAACAGCTATGGCCGCGTTGGCAAGCTAATACACCCCATTCTACCAAAATCATTAATCATGCCAGTTTTCAACACTTTCTCAATCATTATGTATACACAACAAAAACAGGCGTTAATTTCGTGCGCTACGCCAAAGTCACTGCACAAGATAAGACGCAATTAAAAACTTACCTAAAGCAACTGAGCCAAATTCCAATAGCACAATACAATCGCTCCGTTCAATTGGCTTATTGGATAAACTTGTATAACGCACTCACGATTGAAACCGTGTTACAGCATTATCCGGTTAAAAGCATTCGTGACATTAAACTCGGCAGTTGGTTTTCAAGCGCCCCGTGGGATGCCAAGCTCATCACAGTGGAGGGTGTACCCGTATCACTGAATGATATTGAACATCGTATTATTCGCCCGATTTGGAATGATCCACGCACGCATTATGCATTGAACTGCGCTTCTTACAGTTGTCCTAACTTACAAAAGCAGGTCTACACGGGCAAAACCGTTAATACCATGCTTACCCAAGATGCCAAAGAATACATTAATAGCCCTCGTGCCGTTTCGATTAAAAATAACAAGCTGATCGTCTCCAGCATTTATGATTGGTATCAAATAGACTTTGGTGGTAACGAACAGGCGGTGATTCAACACCTGAAAAAATATGCGAGACCGGCATTAAGACAACAACTCAACCATTTTCGTTCGATTTCAGCTTATCATTATGATTGGCGTTTAAATGGGAACTAGCCGCTAAAAGGAAAGGAAAAACGTATGGAAACGTCCTGGTTATTGCATCTCATCGAGTGGTTAGCACTCATTTTCATTTTTGCGATAGGTACAGTCGCATTGATGAGGTATTTTTACTTGACCTTAGACTATGGTCCAAGGTCTATAGTAAGCATTAGGCCGATGAAATAAATTGAATGACCCGATAGGAGGTAGTCGAGTATGAGTAACGATTTAAATCACATTGATCCCGCGTTAGGGCTCATGGGTGAATTTTCTAAAGTGAGTTTAGGCACGGTACAGAAAATTCAACAAATGCGCCAAGACGTCATTTTTAAAGACGGTGTAATACCGGCGAAATTTAAAACTTTAGCCGCTATGCTTTGTGGCATTAATGCGCGTTGTGAGCCGTGTTTAAAGTTTTATGTACTAAAAGCTAAGGAACAAGGTGTTACTGAGCAAGAGCTTGGTGAGTTTCTAGCGGTGGCTTCAACGATGGGCGGTTGTGTCGGTGAGATGTGGGCTTTAAAAGCCTATAAAGCGTTTAAAGAAGAGTCGGCCTCGACCGATGCCAGTTGCTGTGAGCATCAAGGATAGCGATATCGTGGAGCGAATAGTATGAATGACTTAACCATTGGACAAGTGGCTAAACTTGCGAACGTGTCGGCAGACACTATTCGTTTGTATGAGCGTTATGGCTTGCTGGTTGAACCCAAGCGAGCCGCCAATGGTTATCGGCAATACACACAGGATACCGTGCAACGTTTAACGTTTATTCTCCGCGCAAAAACAATGGGATTTACGCTCAATGAAATTCGAGAATTACTGGCGTTACAACCTTTATCCACACAGTCGTGTAAAGAAGCAAAACGTCAGGCGAATGCAAAATTGCAATCAGTGAAAGATAAATTAACGGAGTTAAAACGATTAGAACGGGCATTATCTCAATTGATTCAAGCCTGTGATATCCATTCACCGAAAGCACCTTGTCCAATTTTGATGGCCTTTGCAAAAAACTTTGGAGGTTCACATGAAAAGCCTAAAAAACATGAAAAACAAAGCGCCTAAAAAAACCTTAATTGCCGCAGTAATTGCTGCTATTGTGGCTGCCTTGTGTTGCTTAGGCCCATTGATCGTTGTGTTATTAGGATTAGGCAGTGCTTGGATGAGTGTTTTTACCCAGATTGCTTTTTTTAGGCCAGTGGCTATCATGCTAACAGTAGTGTTTTTAGGGATTGCTTATTGGAAACTCTATATCACACCAAAACGGCGCTCTATTGATCAACCCTGTGCCAAACCAGAAACCTTGCGTATTTATCGTTTGGTTTTCTGGGTGGTTGTGGTGATTGCTTTATTACTGTTGGCTTTCCCTTGGTATGTTCACTGGTTTTGGTAGGGCTCAAACCGTTTATCATGAAGTTGAATGAACAATGAGTTCACCTTGATACATTCCCATTTGGAATGAAAATTCATATTGATACTGAGCAGGTTTTTTGGTGTTATTAGCATTTACCTTATTTGTCGTCATGTAGGCATTCCTTGATATTCGCCTTGGGGTTAAGGAGAATATTAGAATATACTACCAAGCACCAATGAAACAAAGGGATGCACATGTTTTTGAGAAAAGGGATTAGCTTATTGGTGTTCACTTTGCCGCTGAGCGTATGGGCAGCTCCTTCACTGAATTTACACCAAGCAGAACGGCTCGCTTTACACCTTGCCCCTGAGTTAAAACAATTGCAAGCCAATAGTGATGCTTTAAATCAAGATGCGGTGGCCGACGATCAATGGGATGATCCAAAATTGATGGTGGGTGCTGCCAATGTCCCCGCAGACACCTTTAGCTTTACGCAAGACAACATGACACAGATTCAAGTGGGCTTGATGCAGCAATTACCGAGAGGCCATAGTTTGGCCATCCGCTCCTTACAAGATCGATTGCGCGCTGCCTCGACAGAGAGTCAAAAAGCCTTAATGAAACTCACTATTTTGCGCTCGATTCGAGTGAGCTGGCTCAATGCTTATTATTGGCAGCAAGCGATTACAATCTACACGCAAGAAAAACGCATTTTTCAACACTTGCTGGAAGTGAACACCAAATTACTGGAGAACAATCAGGCGCAGCAAAAGGATGTGGTCAGAGCACAATTTGAATTAAGTCAACTGACCCAGCAAATCATTGATGCCAGGCAGCAACAGGCTGAGGCTAATGCGCAATTAGCACGTTGGCTGCCATTTCAAATCGATCGATTGCGATTTCAGTTACCGACTTGGCCAGCACCACCTCATTTAAAACAATTAAAAACCGTGATTAAGCAGCAGCCTTTGTTGCGTGTCGATAACCAAAATAGCGAAGTCAATCAAGCAGGCATCAAACTGGCTGAACAGCAATACGTGCCTGGGGTTAATGTGGGTGTGGTTTATGGTGTCCGCCAAGGCGATGATGCGGCGGGCAACAAACGCTCTAACTTCATTGGGGCTCAAGTGACGATGGATTTACCGTTTTTTACAAAGAATAGGCAGAGTCGACGCTTGAAAGCCAGCGAAGAACGCTATACCGCTGCACAAATGCAAACAATGTCGGATTATCGTCAATTGCGAAGCCAATTGCTCGATAATTATGCCGCTTGGCAAGAACTCTCTCTGCAATATCAGGTCTATCAGCAACAATTGATTCCTGAAGCTCAACATTATGCCGAAGCCACTCAAGTGGCCTATCAAAACAAGCAAACCGATTTTCCCACGCTAGCAAGAGCTTATGTAGCTTCTTATAACACCGAATTGGCTGCGCTTAAAACGCACGTTGGCCTGTTACAAGCGCGGGTTAATTTACTCTATTTACAAGGACGCTGAGATGAAAGCCTCAAAAAGCATTTTATGGGTTGTCGTGATTGTGCTGTGTCTAGTCATTGTCTTTGCTTTGGGTTGGTGGTTGTCACGTAGCACGTCAACTCGTGCATCAACAACTGCGTCTTCACAAACAGCCAATAAAAAGCCACTCTATTGGGTGGCTCCCATGAATCCCAGCTATCGCCGTGACAAACCGGGGAAATCGCCGATGGGAATGGATTTAGTGCCCGTCTATGAAGAACCCAGCGAGGCCGGTGTCGTTAAAATTTCTCCAACGGTTGAAAATAACTTAGGCGTTCGCACGGCAGTCGTTGAAAAACGCCATTTCAATCAACAGATTCGCACAGTAGGCTATGTACAACCCGATGAAAATACGTTGCAAACAATGAGTGTTTATACGGAAGGTTGGATTAAGGACTTACAAGTCAAAGCGGCGGGTGAGCCGGTTAAGCAAGGTCAATTGCTCTTTAAACTCTATTCGCCTGTCTTAGTAAGCGCCCAAGAAGAATATTTATTGGCAATCAAATATCATAATCCATTACTCATTCGAGCAGGCAAACAAAAACTCATCACGCTAGGCATGTCAGCAAAAGACATTGATCAATTAGCCTCAGCGCGGCAAGCCCAGCAAAACGTGCCTGTCTATGCGCCACAATCCGGTTATATCACCCAGCTCAATGTTCGAGAAGGTGCACATGTTATGCCAGCTACCCCGTTGATGAGCATTGCAAATTTATCGACTGTGTGGGTCATTGCTGAAGTCTATGAGCAACAAGCGGCTTTATTAAAAACAGGCCAGCGGGTTAGCGCGCGTTTTAATGGCTTGCCTGGAAAAATCATCAAAGGCAAAGTGGATTACATCTATCCAACGCTTAATGCGAAAACGCGTACCGTACGGGTGCGATTAGTTTTTGCTAATCCTAATACTCAACTCAAACCGGCCATGTATGCCAATATCACCATTGATGCGGGTCATTCTCTGTCAGTGGTTGCGATTCCGAAAGAAGCCTTGATCCAGTTGGGTGATACGAATCGTGTGGTATTAGCCTTAGGCGATGGAAAATTTAAACCGGTGACGGTGAAGGTGGGGCAACAAAATCAAGACTGGGTTGCGATTACCGAAGGTTTGACACCCGGCCAAAAAGTCGTGACGTCAGCGCAATTTTTATTGGACTCAGAAAGCAACTTGAAAGCGGGTTTAAAGCGATTGAGTAACGATCAAACTAACAGCCCCTCTTCATCAGGCAATAAAAAAATGAAGCCAACCACGAATCCTAATCACACAGGACATTAACGAATGAAAGGATTTCAATTAATAACGAGGCAGCGTACACGATGTTAAAGGCTATTATTCGCTGGTCGATTCACAATCGGTTTATTGTGATTGCGCTAACGCTTTTTTTAATTGCGTTGGGGGTCTATGCGTTATTTAAAACACCGGTGGATGCGATTCCTGATTTATCCGATGTGCAAGTCATTGTGAAAACGCCTTATCCTGGCCAAGCCCCTCAAGTTGTGGAAGATCAAGTCACCTATCCTTTGTCAACGGCCATGTTGGCCGTGCCAGGGGCTGTGACGGTACGCGGCTATTCCTTTTTTGGCGATTCGTATGTGTATATTTTATTTAAAGATGGCACGGACCCCTATTGGGCACGCTCACGCGTTTTGGAATACTTAAGTCAAATCGGCAGTCAATTACCCCCTAATGCTAAGCCTGAATTAGGGCCAGATGCCACCGGTGTGGGTTGGGTGTATCAATATGCGCTCGTCGATAAAACGGGGCAACGTGATTTATCCCAACTAACCAGCTTACAAAACTGGCTATTAAAATACGATCTGCAAACCGTGCCGGATGTCTCTGAAGTCGCTACCGTGGGCGGCATGGTTAAGCAATATCAAATCACCTTGCACCCCAATCAACTGCGTGCTTACGGCTTAACGCTCGCCCAAGTCAAACAAGCCGTCCAAAAAGCCAACCAAGAAGTCGGTGGTTCGGTGGCTGAAATGGGTGAAGCCGAATATATGATTCGTGCGACTGGTTATATTCAGAAAATTAAATCGATTGAAGATATCCCGCTTGGCTTAAGTAAAGAAGGGACACCGATTTTATTGTCGGATGTGGCCACAGTGAAACTTGGCCCGCAAATGCGCCGTGGTGTGGCAGAGCTTAATGGTCAAGGTGAAACCGTCGGTGGTGTGATTGTGATGCGCCAAGGTGAAAACGCGCTTGATACCATTAAACTCGTGAAAGAAAAATTAGCCCAATTGCAATCGAGTTTACCCCAAGGCGTTGAGATTGTACCCGTGTATGATCGCTCAGGCTTAATTACCCGTGCAATTCACACGCTCAGTTGGACATTACTGATTGAGTTTCTTGTCGTTGCTGCGGTGTGTTTACTCTTTTTATTGCATTTTCGCTCTTCCTTAGTCGTCATCTTGAGTTTGCCGATTGGGGTATTGGTGGCTTTTATTATCATGCGTTGGCAAGGACTCAATGCCAATATTATGTCCTTAGGGGGTATTGCGATTGCCATTGGTGTGATGGTGGATGCCGCCATCATCATGGTTGAAAACATGCACAAGCAGCTTGAAAAAGCACAAGCCAGTGAGCAACCTATTCAGCGATGGAAACTGGTGGAAGCCTCAGCGATTGAAGTCGGACCCACCTTGTTTTTCTCATTATTGATTACGACACTGAGCTTTTTGCCCGTGTTTGCTTTACAAGCACAAGAAGGCCGACTGTTTGCGCCTTTAGCCTTTACTAAAACTTATGCGATGGCGGCCGCCTCCGGATTAGCGATTACCTTAGTGCCGGTGTTAATGGGGTATTTTATTCGTGGTCGCATTGTGCCAGAACAACGCAACCCGATTAATCGGGCTTTATTGTGGTGTTATAAACCTGTTGTTACGCTAATTTTACGTTTTCCTAAGACCTTAATTTTGCTTACAGTGATTTTATTTATTGTGACCTTTTGGCCCGCTTCTCAGATTGGCTCTGAGTTTATGCCCGATTTAAACGAAGGCGATTTGATGTACATGCCAACGATGTTGCCGGGGGTTTCTATTGGCAAGGCGCGTCAAGTCTTGCAACAAACGGACAAACTAATTAAACAAATCCCCGAGGTGAAAAGTGTTTTGGGTAAAGTGGGACGAGCAGAAACCGCCACTGATCCTGCGCCCATGACCATGATTGAAAGTGTGATTCAATTAAAACCGGAGTCGCAATGGCGCAAAGGGATGACGATCGCTAAGCTCAAGCAAGTGTTGGATCGTACCGTTAGGCTACCCGGTGTCACCAATGCCTGGGTGATGCCCATTCGCACTCGAATTGATATGTTAGCAACCGGCATTAAAACGCCTGTTGGGATTAAAATCCTAGGGCCTCACTTAAAAGAAATTCAAACCATTGGTGAGGAGCTTGAAAAACTATTACCGCAAGTGAAAGGCACGACGTCAGTATATGCGGATCGTGCTGTGGGTGGTCGTTATATTCAAGTCGATATTAAGCGACAACAAGCCGCCCGTTATGGGTTGAATATCGCCGATGTGCAAACTATGGTGCAATCAGCCATTGGTGGGATAAATGTCACTGAAACCATTGAAGGCCGCGAACGTTATCCAGTCAACCTTCGCTACCCACAAGCTGAACGCCAAGATGTGGATGCACTTAAAACTCTGCCAATTGTGACGCCTACGGGCGCACATATTGCATTAAGTGATGTGGCGCACGTTTATGTGACACAAGGCCCACCCGCCATTAAAAGCGAGAATGCGCAATTAACCGGTTGGGTATTAGTGGATATTGCCGGGCGTGACTTGGGCAGTTACACGCAAGCCGCACAACAGCTTGTGAAAGAAAAATTAAAACTACCACCCGGTTATCGCTTATTATGGACAGGCCAATATGAATACATGCAACGTGCTAAAAATCGTTTGATGCTATTAGTGCCATTAACCTTAGTCTTAATTTTCTTTTTACTGTATTTGAATTCACGTAGTTTGATTGAAGTCTTGATTATTATGGGTACCTTGCCTTTATCTTTTATCGGTGGTATTTGGTTGTTGTATTGGTTGGATTACAATCTGTCAGTTGCAGTCGGTGTTGGCTTTATCGCGCTGGCTGGTGTCGCTGTTGAAACGGGGATGGTGTTGCTGAACTATTTAAACAACGCCTTAAAGGAAAAAATCCATACAGCGCAGGCTGAAAAACGTGCGCTCACCCCAGACGATATCATTGCCGTGATTAAGCAAGGAGCATTATATCGAGTACGCCCCATTATGATGGCCGTGGCTGCAACCTTTGCGGGTTTATTGCCGGTGATGTTAAGTCGAGGCACGGGTTCTGAAGTGATGCGTCGCATTGCTGCGCCGATGGTGGGCGGTTTAATAACAGCAACCCTTTTAACGTTAGTCATTATTCCTGCGATTTATTATTTGTGGAAACGGCGATTAGTTGGACGTGAACTAAAGAAGTAAAGCTGAGTATGAACTTACAAAAAACAACGTTAATGTTACTGGAGGTTTTACCAACTTCAATGGAGGATTCTCCTGTTGCTAAACATGCAACGATGACTACCAATATGGCTATTGGTATGGCTGCTGGAGAAATGGCTTATTTTTCTCATTTTAGAGGAGCGATCAATTAAGCTATTTTTCTCGGTTATCATGCTGTTATGAGAGCGTAATTAAGTATAAGGATAATAAATGCACTCTTTGAATATCGCAGGTAAAATTAGAGCTAATCGGTATGATTTGTTAAACTAAGATCGGCTATTTCTTTAAATCGAGCATAAATTTATGAGCACCTCTTTTTCAAAAAAACATTGGGAACAGGTTTATACCCAAAAACAGGCAGATGAAGTCAGTTGGTATCAAAAGAAGCCAACGGTATCACTCAGTATGATTCAAAGCATTAGTAGTCCGCGAGATCGAGTGATTGATATCGGTGGCGGCTCTTCCTCATTAGTCGATCACTTGCTAGTGTTAGGCTATGATAAGTTAGCGGTATTGGATATTGCCCAACAAGCCATACAGCAAATACAAAAACGATTAGCTGAAAAAGCAAACCACGTTGAGTGGTACATTGACGATATCACGCAGTTTGTGCCGCCTCATCCTTATGAAGTGTGGCATGATCGTGCGGTATTTCATTTTTTAATGGATCAAACCTTAAGAGCAGCCTATGTCGATGTGCTTAAGAAAACACTTACTCCTGGCGGTTATGTCGTCATGGCTACCTTTGGAAAAGGTGGGCCAAAACGTTGCAGCGGGTTGGATATCGTGCAGTATGATGAAAGGATGATGCAAAATGAACTGGGTGATGAATTTATTTTGTTAAACAGCCAATATGAATCGCATGTGACACCTGCTGGCAAAGAGCAGCGTTTTATTTATTTGACTTTCTTAAGACAATGAATCTATTTAATTATCATGTTACGCTCAACTCTTTTCCTGCATCATTGTCCACTTGATACGATTTTCTGAGCTATGTTTAAATTCATTTGTATTTAACCAGGTTTCATATTTACCTCGATTGAACAAGACCAATTTGGACTTGGCGTTAAGCTTTATTAGTTGTTGATGTGCTCGTTCTATTGCCGCAAAGTAAGCTTCAAAACAATGTAATTTCTCATAAGCTTCAGCGTCTGCAAAGTGAAGATCAGCGTCGCTGCCATAATAGAGCAATGCAATTGTTTTGTAGTTTTCAGGGCGTAAACGACTATCTTTAATATGCGAGCAAGCATCTTTTACACACAAGTTGGCAATTCTGTTGGCCGTAGAGTCAAGGTTTTTTAAAAGATCATGTATCGATTCAGGTATTTTTGTTCCACCGTTTTCAAAATGAATGATGGGCTGGCTTGAAGTAAAGCCCGCAAGCTTGGCAAGCCTCTCAGGTGATAGGTGCAAGCTTTCACGCAGCGTTATAAATTCATTGGGCGATACTAATGTCATTCGGTTTTACCTTTATCTTGGGTCAGTGTGTCGAAGTCAAACTCTTTTTGTGCCACTTTGACTCCCTCAATAGGCGTGTAGTTTTTTATATCGTGTGTCAAAACAGTGATATCGTTATACCCTAGTGCAAAAGCCTTCAAGACAATCGAATCAAATTCGCGCACGATAAAGATCGGCGTATTTAAGGGATAAAGCCGTAAATCCGTGGTGAAGTTAGAGATGCTGTTATAACATTGAATAGTTTTACCCAACCGTTTTACTCGGTATTCCCATGCTTTCCCTAACCATTGATCTTTTGTCAGTAAAACAATATCCGCTAGCTGATCTACTACATAAATCGGCATGTAAAAAACATATTGCTTCGGAATCAGTTTGACGTTTAATTGTTCGCAAGCGTTTTGTATATCAAAATTCTCACCATAGGTTGTGACCAGAAAACATTGGCTGTCTTTATTCATGTGTTCAATCAACTTTAAGCCCGTTTTTTCATTACCCGTAAATTCCTGGTCAACGAGATAAACGTTGCGATCTCGTCCGTCCTGTGGGCGGGCTTTATACCAGTTAAGAAATTCATCAGGGTTATAAAAATGCGTGATAGCCTCCTCAGCAACACCCAGCTTCAACAGGCGCTGTTTCCATTCATGATGAAACGTGTCGCTATCATCAATGACAATTATTTTACTGTCAGACAGAATTGTCATACTTTCCGCAAACCAGACTGCCGGTGGCTGAGCTTGCAAGCGAATGGTGACGGTCGTGCCTTGGTTTAATTGAGAATCAATAGTGATGTTGCCGCCCCATTGTTCAATGTTCTCTTTTGCATGAAATAAGCCTAATCCCGTTCCCTGCTTATAGGTTACCCCGTCATCAAAAACCGTGCTCAGGTGATGCTTTTTAATCCCCGCACCGTTATCGTGTATTTCAATGACGACATCAGGCCACTCGCACTGGATGCTGAGTGTAATTAAACCGCTTTTTTTGTTTTTAAGGGCATCGATTGAGTTGTTTAATACGTTAGATAATATGCGCCGAAAGGTTTCAGGCACAATTTTGACAAAGGTTTTATACGTGGATTCGTCAATCTTGGTCACTAACTGAATCGGATGATGATCACCTTCTTCCAGTTCTGAATGTTTCTCAGAGATGGCATAGCTAATGATGGGTGTTAACATGACACTTCTAAAGTTACTGGCATTGATCGCCGCATCTTTTACATTTTTTTGCACCAGGTTGTTCACAATGTCATGAATTTGCTGAACAGAATGTTTAATCACGTAAAGTTGTTCTTCATCCGGTTTGTTCGTTTTCTTTAAGACTGATTCAATGGCCAGAATCGGTGATCGCAAGTCATGCGCCGCTTGTCGGGCAATTTTTGCAATCTCAATTTTATCCATTGCTTTATACGCTTTTTTAATGCGATCTGATAAAAACTCCAATTCTTCAATGTAGTTCACCGTTCTGGGTAGCTGACCTTTTTTTAGTCGAGCAACAATATGTGCCAACGGGTTAGCAATAACTTGATTAAACACTTGGCGAATTCGCATACCATTGATGAGTGAAAGAAGAATTACGAGCAGAATGGTAAAGAACACAATGAGAAATACTAACGGCGTAATGGTTTCTTGTTTCCAGTTTAAATGCACCTTCATGGTGGAAGCCCTGAGCACAGGGAAAGACCCTAATGAGTGTTGAGGTAGCAGATTAATCGTATGGCAGTTGTCCTTACAAACGATTAAGTCTCGACTATTGGCTTTGAGTATGTTTAATAAAGCCGCTTTTGAAAAATACAATGTCCAAGTGTTTTGGCATAAACCGAGATTGGCATCCAAACGTCGATTCAAGTAACACACTTTTAACGTTACAGAGTAAGGTGTTTTTTTACCATAAGAAAAAATTAATTTGGTCTCGTCTGCTTCCATGCCACGGATATAAGGACTGGGAATGTAATAGATAGAGGTGCCAACAATCGATTGATCTTTCAATGTGACTAGTTCGTCTAAAAAACGATAATATTGATCGTTCTGCGTATTATCGCCGATTTGCAGATAATCTTGAAAAGCTTCTGAACTGGCAACAATCGAGAGTTTTTCCGATAAATACGTTTGGTAAATATTGACGATGGAATCGAGTTGGTTGTGTACCAGTTCTTCTTTATTGAGTTTGAATTCAAAAAAGACCGCTGACCAAATAGCAAAAATAATGACGATAAAGACCAGCGTCGTGATGATGATATCTTTGCTGAGCGAGGCGATGACGGAATTGAGGTTATACTTTGCCATTGATTTTACTAATCCGCCTTATTCTGCTCAGAGACTTCAAATTTAATCTTATCCCAGGTGGTGATGAGCGCATTAAAGGTGTTTTCATCGACGGATTTTATCCAGGGTAAGTTGGGTAAGTGTTGCATCCAGGTGGCAAAAATGGCTTTAAAATGTGGGTCTATTGGTTGAGGGTTTTTATTCTTTGGATCAGTCAGTTTTCCGTAAGGCGAGAAGTAATCCGTTACGTTTTGTTCGTGCGTTAAAAACCATTCGCTCGCCAATTTGTGGGCGACACACACGGTGCGAGGATTTTCATTTAAGGTCGCTATTAGATCGGTACTCACATACGATAAATTAGGATGAATGTAATATTTTAAAAGCCCAGGATTGTTTCGCAGCATGATCAGTGCATCCCCTGACCATATATAGGAAAAAGCAAAATTTTTCTTAGCAACAATGCGCTCGGGTGTATTGGTGATAATGAAGTTTGTGCCTTGATAAAGGCTTTTAAAAAAATGGGAGTCTAGTGGCGAAGCAGAGAATATTTCGTTGCCCGTCGGCGCATTGGCTTGCTTGCTCTGCGATAATGCCAATCGCAAGAAAAAGTCGGCTTCAATCGGGGCATTAATCATCGTGACATACTTGCCGGTTGCTTGAGCAAACATTTGTGAGATGGTGTCTTTAGGCAGGTTGGGAAGATTATCGGGGTTATATAGAAACCCTGTCATGGAATGAAGAAAGAACGCTACATTAGGGGCATAATGGCCTGCCAGATAGTGTTGCTTAATAATGGGGTAATAATGATTGCTAAACGTACTGAGCGTGCCCTTGGGATTTGCAATATCATCGGCAATCACGTTATAGATGGCGTCTGAAAAAATAAGGATGTCAAAATGATCTTCTGTATTTCTCAGTGTGGCTAAAAAATCCTGATTGGACTTATATTCATAGTAAGCAATGTGAACACCACAGTCTTTCTCAATTGTTTGAATGTAAGGGTCAGTGGCACTAATGGTGCCTATCCACGTCAGTACCTTCACATCGGGTTGTCGCGTGGGGTTGATGGTTAAGTCAGCATGAGATGACGTTGGTTTTGCCATGACAGGTATTGACAGAACTAACGCTGTACCTACTATTATCACCCATGCGCTTAGCTTGCGTAATAAGGCAGGTTGTTTTTTAGTTTCTTGGCGCATGAGGCTCCTCATCATTCTTAAATGACAGTTTTTCTTTATCAATGACACCGAGAATATGCTTTCCTTTCTCGGGTAGTTTGGGGTCGCGTGTAATGAGATAAATATTCCTGAAGCCTTGGTTATACGCCCATTCTGCGAGCGCTGTGCCTGTTTCGCCGCGCGTTAAATGCCAATCGAAGTATAAAATAGCTGACTTATCTATTTTGGCTGCGGCCTCACGAAATTCCTGAGCGGATTGATAAATCACTAAATTAACCTTTAACTCTCTGGCTTCTCTCGCCCACACAATATTTAAACCTTCGTCATCATCAACGATAACAATCGGTTTATCTTTAATGATTGGTAGAGCTTCATCTTGTGTGTGCGGATAGGTGCGTTCTAGTAATTGATTGGTACGCGCGTTAATTTCCGCTGTAATGTTCATAATTTCTTTTTTTTCTGCTTCGGGTACGTTTGCCCCTTTTACAATGAGTCTCAGTGCTGCCACGGGGTCACGGATTTCATTGGCATAACTTAGCACCTCTGTTGAGATCGCTTTGTCTTTCACCGCCCAACCTTCTATAGCCTCTAATCCCTGTCGCAAACAATTATCGAGTTCGTTAAATTCTTTTATGCGTGAAATATGAGTCGGCATTTCATCTGGGATAAATTCATGATGCTTATGGTGCTCAATAATTAATTTTGATACGTGTTTAAACGGCAATGAAAAGTAAGTGGAGATGAGGTTGCTAAAAAGTGTGCTTAATACCGCCAGCACAATTAACGATGCCGGAATATCAAAGCTTCTTTCGAGTTTTAAATTAGAGAACCCCAAGTTTAACAAGAAAAATACCGCCACTAAAATAAGGAGTACGACAAACTGCCAGTATGCACTTTGTGCTTTAATGCTGTTCCATGCGGTAGTGGCTCTAACAAACCGACAATGACCGCGTTCTTTGAATTCCAGTAGACCCAATACAAACATGATTAATCCTAGCACCCACAAGGATTCAAACCAGTTAACCGGGAATAAATTGTTTTCCACCTCGGCGAAGCGAATAAAAAAGTCAGCCGCAATAATTAATAAAAAGCCCGATGTTAAAAACCCCAGCTCTCGATCTTCTGAGGCAAATAAAGCAATGCCTGCAAAAATAAACGCAATGATTTCAACTAGCGTATCGGCAAGGTTGAAAATACCTTCAACGGAACTGAAATGTACGCGCCAGCCTGGTAGGACAACAAAGGTAATAAAAATGATGAGGCTTGTAATGAGTAGAGGAATATAAGCACCGATCCCCATGACTTTTCGGTTTTTGTGCTGAATCATAATCACGACGGTACACCAGGCAATGGCTTGCAAGATTAGAAAAACCAAGAATGGAATGTCAAACATGGCTTCAACACTGGGTGAAAAGCGGTTGATGTCCATGATGTTAAGAATCAGGTTGTAGCTAAAATCAGAAACGAAGGCGAAAATAAACGACAAGAAAAAAATAATAAAGATGAGCTTATCTATTCGGCGTGCTTTTAAAAAGAGCCAAAAAGCAAAGATGGCACAGATTAAATCACCGCCTGCTTCACCAATGAGCGAGAGATAACCGGCAGCAGGCTGGAGAGCGCTGCTACTTCGACATACCATATAGAAAACAAAATAAAAAATCCAAATAACAAGGGCAATCAATAGTCGGTTGGGTGTCGTTTTCATCCTGTTACCTATATCCTATTTATTCATCAACAACGCTACCGTTTGTTATTATGTCTTGTTGCTTGCTCGTGCTCAACTTGGTTACAATCAGAGCTGTTTCCATTTACTGATGGCGCTGGCATGGTGCTTTCAATAGATAGAATATTACCAATAACTGGCTGATTACGCTATTATATGGCTTGGATGGTTTATTAATTGTACAGCTTTGCGCTTGATATTAAGAGGGAGAACGGATACTAATGAATGAAAGCGAAGGGTCTTTAGAGCATAAGCTGAGAAATCGTGCCTTATCTATCTTAAAGGCGATGGACTCTGCTCATAAGGACATCAAGCGGTTGCTCGATTTTGCTGAAGACTACTGCCCTGAGTCGTTGCCCTTAGAAGATATTCAATTTTTACGGCAAGTGCTTTTAACGAATGTGCCTAAAGATGCTGAAATCATCATGGAAGTTTGTGATAAACTGAAAGCTGTTGATAATCAGGAAGATGAAACTTGAAATTGGAAGGAAACCTATGGCTGCTATTACCTGCTTAAGTCACCCTGTATCGGTTTTATTTGTTGACGATAACGAATCGTTTTTAGATACGGTGGCGCATGATCTGCGCTCTCAAGGGAAGTTAATCATCTGTACAGAGCCACAGAAGGCGCTGGAAATACTCAAGCAATCAAACGAAACGATGAGTACCGTTGTGCAAAAGCTCGATCACTCTGATCGTGCCGAGTATCCAGTTGATTTTCGCTTAAGCCAACTGCTCCAAACTCTGTATAATCCAAACCGAAATCAGTTTATTGCTGTTGCGGTCATTGATTACGACATGCCTGGTATGAACGGTGTTGAACTGGCTGAGCAACTGACTGATTCACCTGTTGGCAAAATCATTCTCACCATGAAAGGGGATGAGAAACTTGCGATGCAAACGTTTAATAAGCATTTAATCGATCAGTTTCTTTTTAAAACTGCTGATAATGCGATGTACAAAGAGCTTGTGCCTGCGATTGAGCACTTGAAACTGCGTTACTTTGATCGTTTATCACAGGGTATTGTCAGTGCTTTAGGTGAATCATTTAAAAACCTGATGAAATCAACCAGCTTTCAAAAAGTGTTTGCTCAAGCTTATCAAGAAGCAAATGCGATTGAGTATTATCTTGTTGATCAATACGGTAGCTTTCTTTTCTTAGATAAAGCAGCAAAGCCTACTTGGTTAATTATTCGTAATGAGGCGACCATGCAAGAGCAAATTGGTATTTTAGAAGATATGGATATGCCAAGTGAAACGGTTGGACAACTGACTAATCGGCAAAAGTTATTATTTATGCCTACCGATGAAGACATTAGGCAAGCGTCTAGCACATTGTCTGAGTATTTATTTGGCGCAAATAAATTGTGTGACGGTTATTACTACAGTGTTACTCAAGGGAAAATTACTCGGCTGGTTGATTGGGATAAACTAACGACCTGCCAGATAGATTGATCTAGGGGCGGCGCGACCAAATAATCGGCGCGGCTTTTTTCACAGAAACTCGTTCGACGATTTTCTCAGGTGAGCTAAGGCTTAAGCTCGATAAGTTGTATTTGCTGGGTTCATCACTATAACGCAATACTTTTATATAATAGTTATCTTGATCATCTATGATTATGCAAGGTTGTTCTACAGCTTCGCGTAAGTTTTCTATAACCTTGCCGCCGACAAAATCACCCGCATGGAATTGAGGTAACATGCTATCATCTTCAACAATGGCTACAAGCTTTTCTATTTTTGAATTTGCGCTTACCTTATGGAAAGTGATAGCTTCCTCGGTAAGCTTATCGTAAAGCTGCTCGTCTGGCTCAACAAAGCCCTCATACCGATAAGTGGGTGGATGCCCAATACCATACAATAACCAATTTGCAGAGCAGTAGATGTTAAGCTGGTCTGCATATCTCACCAATTTTGCAGCGCCGCCTTTGCTAAGGCCGTTGAGAAACCCTGCCTCCCATTGGCGTACAGTTTCAGGTCTAAGCTCGGTTGATTCTTTGCAGAAATCGGGTCGGCTTTCAAAGCCTGCAATGTTGATTCGCAAAAAAGCAATACGCCGTCCGCGCTCTTCTTTGTCGAAGAGGCTGTCCCCAAGGGTAAGTCTCGTTGACTTGTAAGGCACGGTTGCAAGAATCATATTGAGTTTCCCATATCTGCTAAATTTAATATAACACGAAATTCGTTGATTTTCATATAATAAAACAAAGGTCAATAATAGCATAATATATTTAATAATCAATAAGTTAATCTAAATATATGACTATATCGAATTATTTTTCAACGGAAATCGGTGAAAAACTATTGAAATTATCACCAAATTGCGCTATAAATATACATATAGAGAAACGGTATGAAAGGTGAATAAGATGAATACCTACACCAAACAACTCAAAGAACAAAGCCCACACATGGCCAGTGACGCTTTACAGTTATTCGCCGGATTGTGGTTTTGGTTTGCAAGCTTATTTGTCATAGCACCCGTGTTAGATGCTCATCCTGAATGGATACAGTCAGGCCACACACAAGCGACTTTTTTAGTACAGGGAACATCACAAACCAGTTTAAAAGATGAACCAAGGCTCAAAGCACAAGGCTTGAAATTTGGGCTACGAAGCTAAAAAGATAGATAGAATTTGGGCGCTGCAAGGTTGCAGCATTGAGTAACCAGAAAAGAGGAGGAAAATAACAAGTAGAAGAAGCCATTTGTTGCAAGGTATTGTTAGCAACGGTAACAGGTCAGCAAGTGGTTTACATGATCTTTGATAATGACGATGACACGGCGAGTAATGGATGCTCGTCGTTGTTTTTTTGAGTATCGAATATTTTTATAGACCAAATGTAGTAGGCCCTGAGTGTTTAGCTCCCATTGTTTCACTACGGCGACTGGCAGCTTCTCGATGAGCAGCAACAGGCACACGCTTTCTAATTTCAGACAAAGCAACCAAGTTGATCTCGCTATAAATAACAGCATTTCCAGATGCGGGCGCTTCTTCCTGGATTACTCCCCAAGGATCGACAATCATACTATGCCCATAAGTTTTTCTGCCACCGCTATGTTCACCGCCTTGGCAAGCGCCAACCACATAACAGAATGTATCAACAGCGCGAGCGCGGGTAAGTAGCGCCCAATGAGCCTCGCCTGTTTTAACAGTAAAAGCAGATGGAACTGCGATTATTTCAGCACCAGCTTTTTGAAGCGCAATAAATTGCTCTGGGAAGCGTAGATCATAACAAACAGTTAAGCCAAGCTTACCCACAGGGGTGTCAACCACGACAACATGTTCACTTCCCGGTTCGGTTGTATCAGATTCGCGATAGCTTTCTGTTTCTGACACAACAACATCAAACAAATGCACTTTATCGTATCGAGCTACAATATTGCCAGCCGCATTAAAAACGATGCTTGCTGCTCTTACACGACTATCATCCGCTTCACAACTAATAGGAATAGTGCCGCCAACAATCCATACGCTATGGTTTCTAGCTTGCTCAGCTAAAAATGTTTGTATGTGGCCACTATGATAAGGTTCTTTTAGCGCTACTTTATCAGTGGCGCTAGCACCCATAATGGCAAACATTTCAGGCAAAACAATCAGTTTTGCACCATGTTCTGCTGCCTCTGCAATGAGCATTTTTGCGGTTGCTAAATTATCACTTACATTGTGAGATGAACACATTTGTATAGCTGCGATTCGAGTCATTTTTTTCCACCTTTCGGATTTCGCTTTCTCCTTGTAGAGAAAGGGTTATAGTCAACATCATCGTCATAAGCATCGATACCTTCAGCCTGTTTGAGCCAGCCGCACACTACAACGTTTACAGGTGTAAGGATGGCTTCAAATACTATCTTATAAACATAAGAGAATAAAATGAACGGTAAAATTTCTGTTGTAAAGTGTAAATGACCAAACCAAGCAACTGTTGTGCCAGCAAGTTGTAATACCAGCTCACCGATAATCGTTGCCCCAATGAATCTGAACGGTAAATACCGGCCTTTTAACTTCTTTTTTAATGTCGATAAAATATAATCATTGACTAAATTTCCCGTAAATATAGCAGCTAACAAAGCTAGCAAATGTCGAGGCAATGTATTGAATACAGTATTATATGAGCGGTCAATGCTGACAATGTTATGAGGCTCTGGGAATAACGTTGTTAGTTTCAAATACGCTATATAAGCCACGAGGATGATCATTGTGATTTGAACTAAATATCGGCTTTGTGCGTAACCGTAAACTTCTGTCGTTATATCCTGAATAAAGAATGAAAGTGGAATTGTCCAAGTGCCTGCTGTAAGCAATATTGTAAAATTTGTCATTGGGATGTGTAGTGGAAGAAGTCTGGCAGAAACCGTCAATGAAGTCATCATGCCTGCAATGTAGATCATACTAAGGATTGGAAAGTATTTTAAGTTTTGGTTGTCTGTACTGACTTCTCTAAGTAAGCGCTGTTCCATGTGGTCTGCTCATCGTGTTGTGCCGAACAAAAGTTTCGCTTGCACCATAACCAGCAGCCATTGCTTGGAAAGTATCAAGTGCATATAGCAATGCAGGATTTTGAGAAAGCTCTATTGTAGGAATTTTAATTTCTTGGCCTAAATTAACTGCATTTAAGACTGTAATTTCATTGCCGTTTTCATCTTCATAAGTTCTGTCAATTCGCAATATGGGTTTTGATTTTATAAAACAGTTGTGGCTTTTTACACGACGCATTTTCATTCGGCTATTGCAAGACTTATCCACTATATTATTTCGCTCGTTATTAGCTAGCAAGCCAATGATAAATGTGTCAACAGGATGAAGCTGCTCTAGGTAGTGTCTATCTTTAACGAGCTGCTTAAGCGGAAAAGTCTCGGCAATTCTTTTGTTTCTTAGAATTAATACAGCCATGACACATTGTTTTTTAGAGTCATAGTAATAACCATCGAGCTTTAAATAATATTCCCAATAACCATCGGATGATTTACTAAATCGTCCATAAGTATTTTTTATATCGCCAGCAACCTTTAAAAGTCCTTTAAACATAAGCTGCAAACTCCATGAGCTTAATTTGAGCTATATTCTACCAGATTTAAGTAGAAAAGTTACTCCTTGTTTGAATAACTACACCTAAAATCTTGTCATTTTCCTGCATTTCTAAAGACGGAAAATCCGGGTTAATAGCGCTTAATATACGGCGCTTCCCTTCACATAATAACTGCCGAAACACGGTTTCATCGTTAGATTCTAAATAAGCAATAACAAAGTCTCTGTTTTTACTGGTTTTATTTGGATCAACGATCAATGTAGTACCAGGTTGAAATTGCGGCCACATTGCATCCTCAGTGATTTTTAAGGCAAATTTCCCATGCGCCGCTTCGTCTACCGTGATTGATTCTACTGTGTTTGCATCAATGCCAGAAAGCACTTGCGGCCAAACACTGGCCTTATCCCAGGCAATCACGGGGATGCTTACTAGGTTTGCTGAGTTGGTTTTTTGGTGCAGGCTGCTTATTGGCTGTTTACCTAATAACTGGTCTACAGAGACATCAAAATATTTTGCAATGACTTCTAACGTTGATGCACGAGGGTCAGTTGTTCGACCAGATACAATTCCCGAAATAGTTGCTCTAGGTATATTGATACGCTCGGCAAGTTTTGCAGCGCTAATACCGGCATCCTTCAAAAGCAGACCTAAAACGTGGTTTAATGATGGCTGTTCAAAAGTGGCGGCGGCCATGAACTCACTCCTTCTTTGATGTTGTTGTTTTTGAACGTAAAAATAAGTTTACACATGAGATAATATTGAGCATAACTGGAGCAAATTGTATATTCTTTTTTACAAAAACACAATGCGAATTGTTTACTTGGTTCGTTTAACGTACCCTTAGCACTCAAATTAACTAACAGATAATTTAAGCATAGTAGAAACATGGGTAAGGATTCAGACAAACCATCATCAGCCTTTACTCAGGAGCTTACTGTTCACCCAACGGCAAGCGGTTCTTTAGATGGACTTACATTTGCTGCCAAGGACGTATTTGACGTTGCTGGACATAGAACTGGGTTTGGCAACGCATTGTGGGATGCTACACATTCTATTGCAAGTAGCCATGCCCGTTGTATAGCTCTTTTATTAAATGCTGGAGCAAGTTGCCGAGGCAAGACTGTTCTTGGTGAGTTTTGCTGTGGTATTGAGGGTAAAAACTCTGAATATGGAATGGCTATCAACCCGGCAAATCCGGACTTGGTTCCTGGTGGTTCCTCTAGTGGTTCTGCTTCGGCTGTAGCCTCCGGGGATGTTGATTTTTCGCTTGGCACAGACACGGGTGGCTCAATCCGTGTTCCTGCAAATAACTGTGCTTTGTTTGGTATGAGGCCAACACATGGTCGTATTTCAATGAGAGGCTGTTTATCTTTATCCGAAAGCTTAGATACTGTAGGAGTTTTGAGTCGTTCACTTCGCACTCTAAAACAAGTAATGCAAGCATTACTTTCTGAAGACAAAGTTGGCGATACTACCATTAGCATGACTACCTTATTTTTGATTGATGATTTATTAGCTGAAAGTACGCCAGAAATAAGACGAGCCACGTTAGCGTTTGCTGATAAATTTGCAGCGCAGCACAACCTCGAAATTTCTCACATCTCTATGGAAAGTTTTGACGAACCTGATATGAGCATTGCTGATGTGATGCGTTTGTTAATATGCGGTGAGACTTGGAAAAACTTAGGTGAATGGGTAGAAGAGCATTCACTTGAGTATGGAAAGACAACGCATGTGGATTTTTCTTTTATGAGAACTGTTAGCAAAGCGCAATTAGAAGCTGCTCGTTTAAAGCAATTACATTATGTGGATAAGCTCACTGCACTGATTCGAAATGCGATAATTTGTATGCCAACCATGCCGTTACCACCTAGAAAACGAAGTGATGTTTTGACAAAGACAGTTAATGATTTTGATTACAAAAGAGTAAGAGCATTTATTGCTTTATCAAGCGTATGTAAACTACCTCAATTGACTATTCCTGTGGCGCAATCACCAACCCCGATAAGCGTTTCTTTGCTGGGCGCAAGAGGAACAGACCTGTTTTTACTAGAGCAAGCGGAGTCAACCTTAACAGCTAGGTTATAATCATAGGGTTATAATTGGTATCGTAATCATAAACGTCGATACCTTCTTTTTTCTTAAGAAAGCCAGTAACCAAATATATAACGGGGATAAGTGACACATTCCAAATTAGTTTATAACTATACGACAAAGCGATATTTGGTAGCATTTGCGAGAAAAAATGCATAATGTCACCGAATCCTACAATTAAGCCAACAATATTTAAAACGGCCTCGCCAATCATTGTTGAAAAAATTATCCTCGCCCAAAGATAACGACCACCATAGATAACTTTGAGCCTTGAAATTAAGAAGTCGTTTAATAGCATACCTGTCAGCATTGAGACAATAAGCGATAAAAACTGTCTTGGTATTGAGCCATAAACTGTATTAAAAGCAGCATTTTCTTGGTAAATGAGCGCATGGCCGCTTGGTAAATGAATAGCTATTTGTGTATAGAGAATATAAAAAGCCATCATACCAAGTGATAACCAGACCATGTGGCGACTTTTCGCAAATCCATATACTTCAGTTGTAATATCTTGAATAGCAAAAGTTAATGGAAAAAAAATAACACCCGCGCCAAAGGGAACAGTTAAATCAGTGAATGGCAGATGAAACGGAAACATCCTTCTTACGATACTAATGCCGGACAATCCTAAACCAACGTATAAAACACAAAGTATATGGTAATACAGTGTTGCACGTGGTTGGCTTGAAGTAACAGGCCGTTTTGCCAAGCATTTTTTATCATTTATAAAGTCTTCACCGGCAGCATAACCTACTTGCAAAGCGCGCTTTGTTCCGAGGCCGTAAAGTAAATTATGATTTTGTAATAATTCAATCGCAGGGATAGTAATGCTAAAACTAGAATGAATACCTTTTAAAGTAAAAAGTGTCTCATGATTTTTTTCATCGAAAGACTGTAAATGAATGGTTAGGGTTGGCCGCTCTCTGATAACAGGGCATTTATGTATGCCATTAATATAACCTGGGGCTTTATCTAAGTGTCCATCTTTATCTAAACGTGACAGGAAAGCAACACGGCTAGCATCAACAGGATGTAGTTCATCTAACATTGCTTTATTTGATGCTAAGTCAGAAAGAGGCAATTTTATTTTTGAACGTTTAATAGCGACCTGAATGACCGCGAATGCTTTGCCAGCTTTTGATTTTTTATAATGCACAAAACGGATTCGATATTGATTTTTCGTAACGTATAAAGCTTCTGTGTACTTGTTAAAAAAGCTTAACAACAACGCCTTAAGCTTAATGAAAAGTTTAATCATACTCATTTCGCGTTTGGACAACGACACCAACGATTGTGTCGGAATCGTTCATTGTGATAGAGGGAAAAGCTGAGTTGGCAGCTTTTAATATTTGTTTTTGACCTTCGGTATACAATTGTCTCAGTATCGTTTCATTTGTCTTATGAATATGAGCAACAACAAAGTCTCTATTTTTAGCGGGCTTTTCCGGGTCTACAATTAAGATTCCATCTTCTTGAAATTGTGGCCACATAGCATCACCTGAAACTTTAAGGGCAAACTGATTTTTCTCTAGTTCAGCATCAACAGGAATTTTTTCAGAGGTTTCCTGTAAAGTAGCATCCTCAATAATTTGTTGCCATTGAGTTGCCTTTTCCCAAGTTATCACAGGTATAAGTCGTTGAGTAACCGTGTCCGCAATATTTTGCTGACTGATGGTTTCTTTGCCTAATAGCTGATCAACAGAAATGTCAAAATAGCTGGCAATAGCTTCAAGTGTAGAAATACGTGGATCAGTTGTCCTGCCTTTTGCTATGTTAGTAATAGTTGCTCTAGGTGTGCTAATACGCTCAGCAAGTTTTGCTGACGTTATTTTATGCTCTTTAAGTAACCTCGTTAAAACGTCAGACACAGTATGAGCTTGTTGAAATGCATATTTAGTCATAATCGGCTAAGGGCTGCTCCTTTTTGTAAAAAATTTTTTACACAAATATTGATATTGTAAAATCAATACTACATAATAATGCTCTAAATGTCTCTATTTAGCGCTTATAGAGCAGAATTGTAATGAATTTTTTACAAAAAATCAAAGGCTTACAGAAACTTTTTTTTGAAGCATTTAATTAACAGGATGAAGTAAATGGACGTTTAAGAGTGAATTTCGTTACTTTTTAAGTGCCTTGGCAAGTATCAACACTACTCGCCAAGGCTGAATACATGATACTAGAGTATAGAGGTCTAACATCATGCTACGCGCAATTTTAAACTATTTGTTTAAAATTTTAAAGCCATTTTTTGGTCAATATTTTATAATTTTCAGCGATCTAATTCGAGCAGGTATTCTTCTGCTTTTCTCTTTCCCTTACCAGAAGGCGGTAAAGCTGTTAGCTCAGTGCTTTCAGTGCCACCCAGCTTGTTTGCATAGTAACCGCAATACCGCCTGCGGTTTTAATCCGGCAATTATAACCAAGAGGTTATTCGCTCGTTCGGTGTTCTGCCTGAATAACTTTAATATACGGCTATGTGAGCAAGCGCTTTTTTGTCGACTAATTATTAATCAATGAGGAACTAAAATATTCAATAAAACTTAATTTTTACATCGCTACTTTTTTCAGCCACTTTACTCAACTTCAAATGAAAATGAAATTTGTTGCGTTACTGATTTATTGCAATTTCTCTTGGATAACTGTCTTAAAGAGCTTCCTTAATCTATCTCATTAATGTATATTAATTGGTCACAGCGTGGTTGGTTTTTTTGACAATAAATAAGCACCAAAACCGATCATTGCTCTGCTTAGATAGAATAAGCTTAAGTGAAGCTGACTAAAAAACACAACTTAGAAATAGTGATTCAACCTGTCAAGCTCTCCTAACTGAATAACGTTAAGCAGATAATTCTTATAAAAGAACTTAACAAGGGTATAATTTTTTGGGATGAGCGCAAGCAACTAAAAAGCGCGCTTATTTTGGTTAAAACTTGAACGGCACGGGTGATCAAAATGAACGATTTAAGGGTATTAGAATTAACTAAGGATGCGATTGACATGCATTGTCATGGTGTTGGTCGATTTGATTTTACAGAGCTTTCCAATATAGATTTATTTGAAATTGAGGCAATTCTAGCTGCACGAAAGCATAAAGCGGTTTTGACTTTATACTTACCGGAATCAGAGTATGCACATTTTTTTCAAATACTTGATCAATTTCATACGGGGCGACAGAGCAACCTTTTTCCTCATATTATGGGCTTCGGATTAGAGGGGCCGCTTCTGGCAAGTCACGGAGGTACGCCTCATAAGGGGGTTTGGAACCCCAGTAAACGACAATGGAAACAATTGGCTGGGTGCGGCAAGCAAGGACTTATTTACATGATTTTTTCACCCGATGCTGAACTAAACGTGGATGAAAATAGCAATATAGATAATCCAGCCCCAAGTGTCACTTGGATTGCAGAAACTTTACTTGATAGTGGTGTTTTACCTGCTGCTGGACATTTTACCAAAGCGAATCCTGTGGCATCAGCTAAAGCGTTGCAGTCAATATATGACGTTGTTGCAGCATGGGGGCAAGGAGCTACAATAACCGATCATATATATAATGATATGCCACATAATTTTAAACATGCTTGGAGAACTAGAAAAGAAAGGGAAAGACGAGACATTGAGCTTCAACGCCTAGACCTAAACTCTTGGTCATTAGATAATCTTGATGAGCAGTTAGGCTTAGTTCCTGCGACTATGATTAAAAATGCCAGAAAAGGACTAGTTAAAGTGGCTCAAAATTTTGATGGTGAGCATGTAGACTTAGCAGTGATTAAAAAAACAGTTGAATTACTGGGCGCTGAAAATATGTTAATGATGACAGACTCCATCGAAAGCCGGAAGTTAGCTGGTCGCGAACTAAGAAAGCTAGATGATTCTACATTGCTCTACCAAGATGAAGGAATTGTTGCAGCAGGTAGTCAAGGTGTAGATAGGCAAATTGAAAACATGCTGAAAATTGGATTAACCGATCAGCAAATAAATACAATTACCAAAACTACGCCAGAGCAAGTTTTAACAAAACGAGAGGAATATGTGCGAGAAAAAAATCAAACTATGTGTGTGTGATTGGGATGGTACAATTGTTGACTCTGTTGAAAAAATCACAGAATGTAAACGATTTTTAGCTAAAAAATACAGCCTAGAGCCACCGAGTAAAGCGCTTGTTAAAGAAGTATTGGGTACAAAATTTGAGAAAGCACTTGCCCGGTGTTTTCCGACTGCTTCAAAAAAATTATTGAACGACATCGCAACAGATTTTCATAGTCTTATGCAGTTGCCTGAATATCAATCTATTCCATTTAATAATGCAATAGCTGTATTAAAGGATTTACAAGGCAAACAGGGAATCATCTTGGCTATTGCTACATCGAAAGCTCGTGCAGAGCTAGATAAATCGTTAGACTATATAGGTATTACAGACCTTTTTGACTATGTTTGTTGTAGTGAAGAACACCAAAGTAAGCCTGACCCAGAAATGCTTAATTATATTATGAAGCAAGCAGGCGTGACACCAAGCCAAACCATCATGATAGGTGATACAACGGTTGACATGGAGTTTGCTCTTAATGCCAAGGTTACCCCTATCGGCGTTACCTTTGGGGCGCATTCTAACGAGAAGCTTGTACAGTTTAACCCTTTAGGTATTTTAAGTTCGTGGAGTGAGCTTCCGGGAATTCTCAAACTGGAAAACAAATGTATTACTTAGGCTTAACACTTATTGTATTAGCAGGGATATTCAATGGCTCGTTTATTGTTCCTGCTAGAAACGTTAAGTCCATTTCAAATGAAATGGTATGGGTATTTCATAGTATTATCGGGTTTGTTATTGTTTCGTGGCTATTGTTAATCGTCTTTTTCCCGCATTCATTTAGACTTTATGGCTTATTACATATTCACGAGGTAATGCTTCTTATTGTAAGCGGGGTTGTATTCGGCTTAGGCCAAATATGTTTTGCTTATGCAATTGAAACAATAGGTATTGCATTAAGTTTTACAGTAAATTTAGGTTTGGGTGTAACACTTGGCACGATGTTTGTTATCCTATATAAATCTAGCCTGTGGACAGCACATGGAAAGATAGCCACGATTGCTGTGGCGCTAATTATTATTTCACTTTTTATCTACTACAAAGCAGGAAAGAATAATCAAGGAAGACTGAGTCAGCGTAAGTTAATTTCGGCCAGCCACTATAAGCTTGGCTGGTTACTTGCGGTTTTTGCAGGATTTTCAAGTGGGTTGCAAAACATTTCTTTTGTAATAGTTGCGTATCATTCTTCGGCAATGCCATATAGCGAGAACTCCTACTGGTATTGGCCAGCTTTTTTAACTTTTGCTGCAATTCCAATGTTGATTGGTTTTCTATATAGAGCTAAACAGCAAGGGTATCTTGGCCAGTACAGGCAAATTTATTCCACAAGCAATTTTGCGTTTATTACTTTGATGGGCGTATTTTTTTCTGGTTCGCTTGTTTTATATAGCCTGGGAATGAGCAGGTTTTCGAATGCTCAACAAGTTACTGGGTGGCCGACTTTAATGTCTTCAATAATACTTGCCTCTCAAGCTTGGGGGTGGTTTTTTGGCGAAGCTAAATTAGCAACACTAAAACATAAGCGTTACATGGTTGTGAGTATCTTGCTTTTATTGACTGCAATCCTTTTGATTGGACTTAGCCAATAATTATACCCAAAGCTTGCAAGTCATCTTCATTTATTCGAGCTAAAAGCTCAACCTTTTTCATATCATCGATTTGTTCTATTAACCTTGATTGCTCTATAAACGGTTTATAGACTTTAGCAAGCGATCCATTTAGCGTTATTTTAAGTTTCTTTCCAATGAGTTTATCGGCTAGTTTGATTGTTCGCTCGATTTGTTTGAATCCAGAAGCAATAATGTTCTTAGCTGCATCATCCTCAGTAAAGTAAGCGGTCAACAAAAAACTAGTAAATAGGCAATATATATCGGGGTCGCCACTTTGGATACATCGCTCTGTTATGCGCTCAATTTTTCCGTTGAATTTTGATAAGACCTGTCTTGCTAATTCAGTCATGGGAATATAACCCTCAGCAGCTTCAATAGTATGCTTTATTGTTTCAACACCCAGCCAGTTTTCGCCTCCTAAGTCGTAGACAGGATATTTCCAACCACCAATTTTTTTTAGTTGGCCGTTATGGAGGTATGAAAGCGAAACGCCTTTATCGGTAACCAAAGAGATTCCCTCGTTTCCATCAAAAGCAGCAAGCAAGGTAACGATCCAATCGGGAAGCAAGACAATTTCATGAAAATGTTTATAAGCATAGTCTTTAAACTGCTTTCGTTTATCTTCGAATTCGTAAGACTGAGTAACTAATTTTAATCGGGCGTTGGCTAATGTGTAGTTCTTCTTATTTTTAATATTCAATAATGCATCGTTTGCTGATTCATTAATTAGCTTCATTAATTCATCAGAATCATCAGCTAAATCTAGCCCGCCAGATAATAATGAAGAACCGAGAATTTTGCCTTTAGGCGAAACAATGCTAGCTACTCTACTATTACTAATCGACATAATAGCTACACTGATTTTTTCTTTTTCGTTGGGATTGGGTTGATATGTAGTAATATTTTTTAAAACATCATTTTTTAGATCAACCTCTAATGCCTCAGCCATTTTAATAAGTTCAGGGAAAGATAGTTTTGCTGTACCGTTTAAAATTCTATGCATTTGACCAGAGCTTATGCCACACTCATTGGCTAAAGCACGCATAGACATCTGCTTACTCTTCATCAATGTTTTTAAATTACTTAATACGATTTCTTCATTTGTCATAAGTTCTAAAACAATCCTGGTTTTTTTAAGATTCACACCCGTGAGCCATCTCAATGATAATAGATACGGTCATTTTACACTAATACAAAAATATAGGAATTGTTCGTTTGATTTACAAAAATCAAGAACTTGTAAATTCTTTTTTACTAATTATTATAACTTATTGATTTTAAACAACTAAAAAAGTTCAAAAAAGAGGCGGATTTTGGCTTTTGGGGTTGACAAGAAACTCGTCAAGGTATATTATGTCACGTAGATGGAACGTTCCAAATACGGAACACCAAGGGGAGATAGAGAAGTCAGTTAAGAATGACTTTAAAAAAATCCTAAAACAATAGTAACAATAAAATTGGATTTAACGACATAGCAGGAATTGCGATGGTTACTATGAATGAATACGACCAAATACAAGCCTCAAAACTAATATCATTATTAGTTCGCATATCTAATCCAAATGGGGCTAAGACACACCAAAGAATCAACGCCACCCTTCGTTGTAATAATCGTCTCAGCAGAAGTTTGTTAGTAGCAAACTCTCTGTTGAGGCGATTTTTTTTAGCTTCACAGATTATATGCATAGGAGGTGCGCATCATGTTAATTTTGACTAGACGAGTTGGTGAAAGCATTGTTATAAATGACAATATAACTATTACTGTACTTGGCGTGAAAGGAAGCCAGGTTAGACTGGGTACTCAAGCACCGCTTGATACGTCAGTGCATAGAGAAGAGATTTATCAAAAACTTCATGATGAGGCAGAGACCAAAAATGAATAGCTAACAAATTTTTATTTAAACGGTAACGAACTGTCAACACCAGTTTTTACTTAGTAAATATTTAAAAAATATAGAGTATAGAGGTCAAACATTATGTCAGAGCATATTACTGACTACTTGGGTGATTTATTCCAAGAAACATTTAAAATAAAGCAAAAGCTAAACGTTAAATATATTACATTTTTATTTAAAGCAGCCGAGTCATTTGCAAAAACAGGTTTTTATGGCACCTCTATCGATAAATTAGCTGAAGCTTCTCAGTTAAATCGAGTCTCTATTCGAATCAAAATGAACAAAGCTGAATTATTTCAGTTCATTGTACTCGCCACAGAAGAAATTTGCGCTAGAGAAATTTTCACACACCTTAAAGACAAAGCTTCGTATGTAGAAAAAAAGCGTAAGTTTATCGAAGAATTTAAAAATATTTTATTTAAGTATACTGATTTTTTTATTACCTCACTACTTGGGCATCAGTTTAACAATGAGCGCGAGCTAAACGATAGCGTTATAAATTTTCATAAGCAATGGCATGAAGCCATTTTAACTATAGCCCCGCCTTTCAATTTTGTTGAGCCAGAAGAAGTTGCAAGATCAAGTCTAGTTTATTTGGTCGGCGAACTCTCAATAGCCAATAAACGCCCAGATGGTATCAAATACATAGAAAAAGCTTTTCTTCAATTAGAAAATTATTGGAATGGAAAAACATCCATTCTTCTTCCAAGCGAGTCAAAGGACAATAGGAGAAGTGAGTAATGTTATTCAGCCTCAAACGATTTCCCGGTAGCCACGTTAAAGGCTCTTTCAGCCACAACAATAAGCTAACAAGCACACTGAAAAGCGCCTGTGCCGGACGTGCGTTATCGGGAATTTTATCAATGCTTACAAGAAGCACACAAGAAAGGTTCCTGAAAAAATTGGAATGGAGAAAATGCCGATGAAAACCTGGAAGAAAGGAAGTTCCACAATAAATGAAAAACCAACTGTATTATTGGTTGATGATAGTCCTGTAGCTTTAAAAGCAGCTATTGATATGTTTTTATTTCTAGGCTGTGAAACACAGTCAGCAAAAAATTCTAAAGAAGCAATAATATTGGTTCGACAATTAAAACTAATGCATAAAACCTTATCTTTGGCTGTATTTGACATTGAAATGAAAAATGAAGATGGCCATCAAGAGAATGGCGATCAACTCGCTAAACGTGTACATGAAATTTACCCGAGCTTACGTATATTTGCTGTTACTTCAATATCTAAGGGTTCGATGAATTTAGTTGATCAATCTGATTTAGATGGTTTATTTCAAAAACCCTTAGACATTGGTTTGTGTCAGAAGTTATTAAAGGATGTGAAAAAGGTTTGCTAATGAGCGAAAAAGTTTGTGGGAGGCACAAGCATAATAATAAAGACGGTAACAACAAAAATAAGCCGCTGTTTCCTGCTTTATATTTTCGGGGGAGCTATGAAAATTGATTTTCCTAACGAGGCATTAAAACAAATTAGCGAAAAGCTAGAAAAACGCAGAAATATGAAAAACCTAAATCCTGGTTATTTTGAATCTGGATTGCCATTGCGTGAAGAAATAGATGACTTTGAAGAAGTCGAGCGATGTATTTTTAGAGACAGAGAAAAATTTAAAATAATTATTGAACAACTTTTAAATAGTTTAAGTAACGAATTAAAAACGAAAGGCTTTAAAGCCTAGGAGGCGCGGCATGAGCACACAAAGACAAGTACATAATCACTCACTATGGGGAGCAAGTGTTCTAACTGCCGCATCAGCTAGAGCAACCATCCTTGATTTAAAGCGAGAATGTGAACGTCAGAAAGACATCAATTTTCGTTTAATGGAACGTGAACAAAAATTACGTCACTGGCTTGCGCAGGAGCAAGAAAACACGGAGCGAATGAATACCTTTGCAAGTAAATTTCAACTTCAATTCTTAGAAACGAAAGCATCACTTAAAAAAGAGAAGCAACGACGAGTAAAAGCAGAAGGCTTAGTCAAATCTCTAAGAGAAGAGCTAAGTAAATATAAAGCTGATGATGATCTCTCTGCACAAGCGAGAAAAGGGCATCGGCTATTTTAAAGGAGTTCTCAATGGAAATACCATTGGATGGCAATTTACCAGAAGTACCAAAGTCTAAATCATTTCGGGTACTTTGGTTCGTTGAGTTGTGGGAGCGATTCGGCTATTACGGTGTACAAGCGATTTTAGCGCTCTATTTTGTACAGCAGCTAGGGTACAACCAAACTCAAAGCTTTTATGTCTTTGGCTCTTTCAGTGCTTTTGTTTATGGCTTTGCTTGGATTGGCGGCAGAGTTGGTGATGATTATTTGGGAGCAAAGCGAACGCTTGTTTTAGGCGCAACAATCTTAGCCTTTTCATACCTTGGGTTGGCACTTTCAAATAAGCAAACAGTTTTTTATGCCTTAGCAGGTATTGTTGTTGGTAATGCCTTGTTTAAGGCAAACCCTAGCTCACTTATTTCTAAATTATATGGCAAAGGTAATGTCGCACTAGACAGTGCTATGACTTGGTATTACATGGCGGTAAATATTGGCTCAATGATCTCTATGGCGATGACGCCTATTGTGGCTCAAAATTATGGGTGGCCACTGGCTTTTGGAATATGTGCTATTGGTTTATTCTTGGGGGTAGCGAACTATGGTATTTACCGAGGCCGGTTAGCGCATATTGCCACAAGCGCAGGAAAGCAACCTTTTAGCATAAAACGTTTTTTAATTGTGCTTTCCGGTGGATTTGTCAGCTTCATCATCATTGCCCATTTGCTCAAACACACAACGGTTTGCAATTGGATTATTTATCTTGTTGTTGCAGGGGCATTTTTTTATTTTTTAAAAGAAAGCCGCGCGCTTTCCAGTACAGAGCGCAAGCGTATGCTTGTTGCACTTGTCCTTATAATGCAAGCCGTGCTGTTTTTTGTTTTATACAACCAGATGGCTACTTCCTTAACCTTTTTTGCATTACACAACATCAATAATCATGTTTTTGGTTTAACGGTTCCAGCCGCCGAATACCAAGTTTTAAATTCAGTGGTCATCGTGCTTATGTCGCCCCTGTTAGCAAAACTTTATATACATTGGCCTGCGACACATATTACTAAATTTTGTATTGGCATGAGTTTATGTGCTTCAGCTTTTCTAGTTTTAGCATTACCCCAATTCACAGCCAGCAATGGGTTAGCTTCACCTTGGTGGATGGTCTTGACCTATTACTTACAGTCAACAGGCGAGTTATTAGTATCAGCGCTTGGTTTGGCAATGGTCGCTGAACTATGTCCTGAATACATGAGTGGTTTTGTTATGGGGGTATGGTTTTTAACAAGCATGTTAGCAGGGCCAATTGGTGCATGGGTAGGTGCTTTAACAGTGCCTAATAATACTCTGCAACAATTAACGCCCGTTGCTAGCATGAGCCTATATTCACATGTCTTTACTGAAATAGGGTTAGTGACGGGATTGATTGCAATCTTAATGTGGTTGCTTAGACCCTTATTAAACAAAGCAATTGTACCTGTTCACCTGCTATCTCATGAGGAAGGAAAATAGTTTTGTTAATTAATCTGATTTTTACAGACAATCATAATACTAATAATTTTTTGCGGGAAGTCCTACCTTCTTGGCGCTATTTAGTGATTTTTTCTTGCGGGAATACCTACCCTCAGCGCCTAGCTACCCAGTAGCAAAATGGCCAGTGCAATGCTGGCTCCTTATTAACGTAAAACTAACGAGTCGAATAACAATAAAGACACCTCTTAATTTAAATCATCTACAGGAGTGTCAAACACATGTTAATAGTAAGCAGAAGACCCAATGAAAGGGTCGATATTTTTTTTGAGGATAAACTTATTGGTACGGTCGTTGTTAGAAGTTTGCATGAAAGCCACGTTAAATTAGGCTTAGAAGCATGCGGCAAAGTAAAGTTTATGCGCGAAGAATTGATTTTAAAGGAAGATGGGAAAGTACCCAAAATAGCAAATATCAAAACTGTCATAACAGAAGATTAAACCAAGACTAATTCATACAGTATTGTTTTTTACCCAGCTATTCACTTCGGCTTCGTTATAGCGAACTAAATATCCTAGACGGCGAAATGGTATGGGATTATCACTGGCACGATTTGCTTTGAGCCAAGCTTCTGAGCAGCCAAGCTTTTCTGCCAGTTTTTTTGTACGATAAAACTTAAGGGTTAAATCTTTTCGGCCAAACCATTCTAGCACCTCTTTTTTATCGTACACCACTGTTCTATAACCAAAACGTTTTGCAGGAATAGGATTTTTGCCTCTATTACGATTATATCGTACCCACTCAACATCAACGTCTAGTAATTCCGCTAATTGTTCAGAGGTATAAAATGTAAATTTTTCGTTGTTATTTGTTGTCATGAGAAACCTACCTTTGTTTACGATAGGTTCAGTGTATTTTGAGGGGCAAAAAGTCTTAATGGGTATCCCACTACCAAAAAACTTGTAGAAGTGGGATACAAGAAAAATAAGGCTAATTTAGAGGTTTCTTTCTCTTTTTGTTATTGACCTCAAACTCATCAGGGTAATATTTGTAAAACCAGTCATAGATAGTTTGCAGTTCACTACCCACCTTTAACCTTGATGTGCCAATTTCGTCAGAAAACTCCTGCACATCATCAACGATATGTGCAATAAGCTTTGTTTTATTTAGGCCGGGGTTAGCTTTTTTAGCCTCTTGATAAAGTTGCCAAGCCTTTTCGCGGCGCTCCCGACTTTTACTCCAACGCGCCTCATTACCTTGGAGTGAACGCTGACATTGTTGAAAAGCGTTAGCCGCTTGAAGGGTTTGCTGAAATGTCACAGAAACTAGCTGGTCGTAGAAATCAGCTAAATCAATGGCACGTTGAGCTTCAAGCGTAGCATTCGCGGCTCGCCTAAACTCCCATAAGGTTGGCCGATCAACGTCGTTTGCACCAAGTTTAGGGTCTACACGCTGTAACTTTTTAAGTGCCGTAGACGCTTTATAAAGTGCTAATACACAAAAAAACTCAGCGTTAGTGAAGTTATCAGAACACAGGTCGCAAGGTGTTTCTGATAAGAATTTTTCGGTATACGCGGCTGCTTCCTTGAGTACATCAACGTACCCCAAATAATGCATCTCTGTGGCTTCAATAGCTTTTTCACGATACTCGTCAAAGTTGGTATATGCAGCCAGCGTCGGGTCTGTTTCTTCCAGCTTAGCCTTAGACTCCTTAATCATTTGGTCAATTTCTTGCTGAAAAAACCAATCGTATATTTTAAAGATATCCTCTAAAGCCAGGTTAATGGCTTCCTCAGAACGTTGCCGGGTTGTTTTTAAGTGGTATAAGGCGCGGTAAACAATGCGCTTTAAGAGTACTGTATCGTGGCCATCTAAGACCGTTGGTAGTCTTAAACTAAAGACTGACTCTGGTGGCCAAGACAGGATGCTTTGAAAGTCCAAAGCAATGTCGTTCATATCTGACATTTTTTTCACCTCATTCCCTTTATACAACGGTTTTCCTTACTAAACAAACACTTATCACGCCCAAGATGTAGGAAAAAACTTACGCTTTTTTACCTATTTCTCTTGACTATTTGTTTCATTATTATACAATAGGTACGTTATATAAATGACGTTGCTAACAATTCTATCATATCAAAGATCAACAGAGATTCCTCTGCTTGTGTATTTTCTAAGTAAATCCTCCTCCTCTTTTTTGGTTACTTACCCAAGAACCGTCGTGGTGCATTTGTGCGCCTCGTTACGCAAAGCCTGCGTAAGCTAGCTCAGCGTAAGTAGTACGATGCTACGCGGTGCGTTGCGTTGCAACAAACGGATGTGTTTGCTACGCATATTGCCCAGCTTAATTGGGCAATTGCAGGATTAGGATGACTGCATAATAACAACAGGACTTAGTAGAAAAAAATAATGAGGTAAATAACCATGTCATCAACAGCAAATACAGCGTTCATTCAAACAGTGCAATTTCTTATTGATTGTTCATACCAACATAACAGGGCTCGTACCCATAAGAGACCGGCTACCTGCCGAGACCTTATTTTCCGAGTTTGGCGTTTTTAATAAGCCAAGCATTCAGGTAATCGAGATGTGTGAGGTATGTCATGAGTGTCAACACCACTAAGGGCATTGTTAAACAACTAGCCGTTCAAGAACAAGCAGCACAGCCTGCTGGAAAACTGCAAGAGCTATTGCGCGAACAACGCATTGCTAAACAGCGATATATGGAAAGTTTATCAGAATATCGTGAAGCAAAAGAAGAACTAGATGAAATCAACCGTGCCATTAAAGAAGAAGCAGCGCTAAATAGCGATCCGTCAATTAACTTAAAACCCGCCAAATCAAGAGTCATTATTGATTCAGCCGATAATGTACCCGGTAATTATTATCGACTCTTTACACATCGTATACCTGACGTACACAAGATTGCTCAGGCTTTAGAGGCTGGCGTTGAGATACCCGGCGCACGTTTAGAAGACAGCAATACTGTCGAATTAAATGCTAAAAAAAAGTTTGCCGATGATGAATGTTCAAAAACTTTCTCTCACAACAACTAATGGAGGTACTTATGAACTACCAAAATAAACTTAACTTAATTGAAACAAAACAGCGGTTACGGCACTGGGCAGATTGGTGCCATGACATCATAACGATGGGGCATAGTTTTCCTAGCAAGACCATCATTGCTCAGTTAATCGATGCTAAGGGCGAGCTGATAAGAAGCACAAATGCTACTCTAGCACCCGACAATGATGAAGCAGAAGAAGTTGATGAGCTTATTAACCTTTATGCGAAGGATTATCCTGAGCGAGCGAGGGTGCTTGTGCTTCATTACTTAAACCCTGAAAAAACGAAAGACAAAATTGACTTATCAAAAGTCAGTCGACCAACGTATTTTCGGTATCTTGATGATTCAGAAGAATGGATCAGCAAGCATTTACAATAACCCATCAAGCGCCAGTTATCACACTGGCGCTTTTCTTTTTATACAACCTATCAAAAAGCTTTCCAACTTAACGTTTATATATTCGCGGTAAGTAAACAATTTCTTACAAACAACTTGCGGATTAACACCATTCAACACACAGTTTTTTTATTATTTTAATTTTTTTTAAAAACTTTTACTTTAATTATCACCGTATTCCCCGAATGAATACCGTATTCCCCTTAGTCTCACAGCCGGATAAAAAAACGAAAAAAAATCATTACCCCGAATGAATACCGTATTCCCCGAACCAATACCGTATTCCCCTAATAGGTTGATTAATAAGAACTTTTTTGCAAAAAAGACTTGCAAAGTTTTTCCGAAATCGCTATACTGCCACTGTAACTTCAAAAAAGTCCAAACAAAAGCCCCAAGGCAACAAACCTTCGGGGCTTTTTTTATTGCCTTGAAAAAATCTTTTCTAGCGCACTTTTTCTTTTTTAAAAATCAAAAAATCATTCGAGGATTTACTATGAATACACAACTCAAGCGTTGCGCTTTGAGTGGTTTGCTGTGCCTGAGTCTTTTAGCTGGCGCAACAACAAGCTTTGCCAACAACGTCACTGTCGGGCGTTACTTGGCAGTTGCTGAGCAGCCACAAAGCGCGCAAACAAAATTATTACAGCAGCAAATACAAATTAAATTTCCACAGAACATTCTAACGGTAAAACAAGCCGTAGACTTTATGTTGCAGTTTAGTGGCTATCGGCTTGTTGATGTTAAACAACTGAATCAACCTGCGAGAACCATGCTAAACCAACCAATACCTGAAGTTGATCGAACACTTGATCCAATGACGTTAGAACAAGGGCTAACGACCTTAGCAGGTGATCCCTTCTATGTATTAATCGACCCCGTTCATCGATTGATTGGATTTAAAGTCAAACCCAATTACCGAAACTTATATAACAGCGATAAAGGAGAATAAGAAATGACTGGTATTACTATGAATAAAATAGAAAGAAACTCGACCATTAAAATTTCCCCTGGTTTAAAAGGTTTAGAGTCCTACACAGGGCATGACACGTTTGTTTATGTATTACGTTCTTTATATAGCCTGGTTTTCAAGTCAAAAGAACTTGGTGAAAACAAACTGCAATTACAGCGTCGAATTCGTAATTTTGAAGAAAAAAATAATCTTCCTGGATTTTTATCAGCCGCATCTATTGATGAGCTGCTAGAGGAATTAGAAGACGCTCAATATTTTTACCCAATTCGTCGGCGTGAGGTTAACTTCCCGACATTTCATTAATTCATTTTACCACTTAATTTTTAGTTATGAGGTCATATCATGAAAAAATTATTTAACCGCGATACTTTAAGAAAAATGAAGTATCAAGTTAGCACAAAAAGCAAAACAGCCTACCAATTTGGTAAAGCGCGTTATCAAAAGCTCAATAAGAAGCAACGCATTGCGCTATTCTCAGGCGTTGGTTTAATTGCTTTATTTTTAATTGTGTTGGGCGTTAGCAGTCCTGCTAATAAACCCAAACCAAAGTCAGACTATCCTGTCAACTTTGAAACTAAAGCACAAGTAAATCCACAAGCCGATCAAAAACCCGCATTGCTAAGCGTTGCTAATAGTAACCAAAGTAACAATGCTGAATTGAGGGCTGAACTGAATAGCTTGAAAGCATCCTCTAGTGAGCAATTACAAGCATTGCAATCGCAGCTTCAATCGATGCAATCTAATATGGGGTCTCTTGCGTCGCAACAAGATATACAACAGTTGCAGCAAAGTGTTTCAGCACCCAATAAAACCCTTCTCGGCAAAGTTGATAACTTGCAAGGTTCAGTACAAGAGATCATTAAGCAAACAGCCAAGAAAACATGGGTTGACCCGCAAACGGTCAATAAATATTTTCGTTTAGTAGCGGTACAAGGCTTCTCTGATGGTATGAGAGCCATTATCGACGTTGATGGCAACCAAGCAACGTTAAGTTCGAATGAAATTTGCCCAGCTTGTCGAGGCTGGACATTACAAAAAATGGATTTCGCCAATCAAAGCGCTGTCTTTAGCAAGCAAGGTAACAAGCAAACTTTATATGTGAAGTTACAAGCGAATTAATGAGGTACTCACCATGAAATTACTGACTTTTAACAGGCTCAAGGTTGCTGGCTTATTAAGTGCCTTGCTGGTTGGTAGCAGTATGCTTTCGGGTTGTGCAGGCATGATGCACCAGCTCGGCTATGAGCGAATGCAACTACCTGCAACACAAGCCTGCACCAAAACACCTGTGCTTATCACGAATTTAACAACGGATGCTCATCATCGTCGATACCAATTAGAAGATGGCCGCCAGTGTCCAGAGGTAAACTATTATGAACAAGCAAAACGACAAGCCGAACGAAACGCATCGAGAAACCGTTTGTAATGCCTTACAACTGTTCTCTGGTTTTTTATTTTGGTTTTTAAGCTTTACCGCAGTGCCAGCCTTAGCCGATGCAGCACAAGTGGTTAACCCTCATCAAACACAAAATCAGATTGTTCAGTCTTTAGAAAGCCAATACAGCTTAAAAGACCGTGCAAAAATGTGGGGGCTAACAACTGCGGACTTTAAGCGCTATTTATGGCTTATGAAAAATACGCCAAGTGGCCACTGGTATAAAAAACTTGATCCCGCAGAAGTCTTGGCGCTGAATGCAAAAGACCCAGACCAAATGATGCGCTATGCAAAAGTTCAGGCACGTAATATGCATGCTCGTGTCACGAGAGAATTGGCTTTTGATCGGATTTATTCAAAAGCGTATAAAGCACTTTATCCGAATGAAAAACCGATCATGTCGAAAGACTTGCCCGCAGGACAAGGCGCAAACTTACAATCCGGTGATAGGCTCTGGTTGTTTGTCAGTGTTAATACACCACTTGGTAGCTTTGCCTACCAGCATTTAATAAAAGCAGTACAGGCCACACCGAATACGGTGCTTGATATTTACTTTGTCGGTAAAAATCTATCACAAAAAGCGATTCAACAATGGGCTGTTTCTGCTGGTATACCGCGAGACCTTGTTAATAAGCAAGTCACACTCAACTATGGTGAGAGTCGATTTGAGTCATTAACAAAAGGTAAAAATGTGAATTTGCCTTTCGTCGGTGTTATCCATAACAACCATTTTCAGCCGATTAGCTTGTCGTCTGTTTTATAAAAACTAAAAAACTCATTTTTAACGTTAAGCCCGATTTGAGCAATCAGATCGGGCTTTTTTGTATCCCTTTTTAACAACAATAAAGCGAGGTCACTTATTATGGCAGCTAATTTGAATATAGCCGCAGCCGCAATCTTTTTGGCAGCAGGCTTTAGTGCTAACCAAGCGGTTTTTGCATCACCTGTTGCAACCAATTTATCGGCTCAGCGCCTGATCATTCAAAAGATTGAAAAGCAAAATCCGCAATTAAGCGAGAATGCATTACTGGCAGGTGTTAGAGCCTATGACCACCTACGTGCAGACGGTAAAGACAACCAACAGTTGTTAACGATTGTCAATTTTAATCGTCCTTCAAATGAGAAACGTTTATGGGTGCTGAATATGGCTAATGGCGACACTCAGTATTTTACCTATGTTGCTCAAGGTCAAAATACTGGACTTAATGTCGCTAAACATTTTTCAAATGTAGCCAATACGCATGAATCAAGCATTGGCGTTTACTTAACGGGTAAAACTTATTATGGAAAAGACGGCCATTCAATGCGATTGCATGGACTGGATAAAGGATTCAATAGCAATGTCTTTAAACGCTATATCGTGATGCATCCAGCCTGGTACGTTTCAAAGAGCTTTGCTGAAAAATACGGGCGAATTGGCCGTACATACGGCTGTTTTGGGTTAAGTGAAAGAATGGCTCCCAAAATTATTCCAACAATTAAAAACGGTACGGTGATGGTTGCTTACTATCCAAACAAGCAGTGGTTGGCAACATCACCTTACGAACAACCTTTAAGTTAATGATTTCATTTTAAATGAGGTAACGAGTTATGCGTTGCATGTGTATGAAAAAATCTAAAGATACTCCTATGTTGCGACAACGAATAATTAAAATAGCCGCTGTTTTCTTCTCCTTGGCAGCACTATTTTGTACAGCACAACTAGCCAGTGCTGCTGTTGTCGCTAATTCATCACATGCGACGCACCTTATTACACATTACTTAACATTACACCCAACAGATATCGAAGCGATTGAACAAACCCAAGATGATACCTTAGTGGAACTTGACCAATTACAGCAATTATCTGCTGAACAGATACAAACAAAAATTAATAGCGAGCAGCCACAAAAACCACTTTTACCTAAAGTATATCCTGTACGATCTGAAGCATTAACGCCCGGCAAAGTGGTATCACGGCCTATACAAGCAACCTTGCCAAACCCGATATTTATTGTCGGTGATGACGCAGCCTCAAAAGCTTGGCTTCAAAAATACCGTAGTCGTTTGGTGCAATTACATGCAACAGGCTTCGTGGTTAACGTCTCATCTCGCGATGCGATGCAGGCATTAACTAAAGCCTTTTCGCATTTATCATTGCTGGCGATACCAGCCGATTCAATTGCAAAAAATTTAAGGCTAAAGCATTACCCGGCATTAATTTCAGATCAATTAATTGAGCAATAGCTGCCGTGATTGACTAAAGAAAAAGTTAAGTAGACTTTTGGAAAGTAAGGAACCACTTTCGCAAGGCAATCAACGACCAAACGGCTTCTACCAAGCCAAATGGCCAAGCACCTTGTAGAAATCCATAAATTGATCCGAGGATGCAAGAAAAAGTAAATCCCAAAATAAACCAATGGCTTTTACTTTCTAGGGCATAAAAAACCAGCATTAAAGTAACTGATAGTAACCCAAAGGCTGATAACGCTGTCATTAAGTGAACCTCTATTTTTACGACTAAAACTCAAGAGATATTTTGCATGAAAAACTATCCTTTAGAAAGCTTACTCCGTTCACCTGTCGAATGGTGGTCAAGTTTTGCTTGCCTTGTTGTGAGCTTTTTGATTTTAGGCAATCCATCGACATGGATGATCAATGAAAGCATTAGTAAAACTATTGTAGGCGTATTATTTGTTGTAGGTGTTGCGCGATTATTTCAAGGATTAACCGTATTTCGCTATCAGCGTAATCTTAAACGATTGCCATTTTATGCCATGAGTTCAGATGAATTGCCGATTAGCCATCATAAATTATTCTTAGGAAAAGGTTTTAAATGGGAAGCAAAACACACGCAGCGCCTACGTGACTTGAAGCAAAATGGTCGTGAACAGTTTTTAAAACCTGGGAAATGGTATCAGAGAGCAAGAGACTTTGAACTGAAGCATGAGCATTCATTAAAGCTAAAACCCATTGTTGAATTTCTATCGAGCCAAAGCCGATTCAATCCTGTTCGGCCTTTACCGCCAGTCGGTGGAAATCCTGCAATTCATGGTGTGGAACCTAACGAGAAGGACGTTTTCCTTAATTTATCGGAACGGGTTGGCCACACCATGATATTAGGTACGACCCGTGTAGGTAAGACACGACTACTTGAGTTGATGATTGCAAGTGATATACGTCGCAATGATTCAGCCGTTATTGTCTTTGATCCCAAAGGTGATGCAGATTTGCTAAAGCGCGTTTGCCATGAAGCCAAACAAGTGGGTCGAGAAAATGATGTTATCGTTTTCCACTTAGGCTACCCGTCAGATTCGGCACGTTATAACCCAATTGGTAACTTTGCGCGTATTACTGAGGTAGCAAACCGTGTAGCGAACCAGTTGCCAAGCTCTGGTGAATCAGCCGCATTTAAAGAATTTGCTTGGCGATTTGTGAATATCATTGCAAATGCTTTGGTAGCGTTAGGTCGAAAGCCTAATTACCGTGACATGGATAAATATATTTTAAATATTGATCCCTTGTTAATGGAATACTGTGAACAATGGCTACCTAAAATTGCACCAGACTGGAAACAGAAAGTCGAACAACTTGCAAAAACCATTGATATTAAAAATTTGCCATTTCACTTGAAGTCACGCAATCCCTTTATGATTGCGCTGGTCAGATACGTGGACAAGTTAACCCTTGATAATGCAATTTATGATGGTTTGAAAGCGATTTTTAACTATGACCAAACTTATTTCCAAAAAATTACAGCTTCATTGTCGCCACTATTCTCAAAATTAACGAGTGGTCGCATTGCAGAATTAATCTCACCCGATTATTTAGCACTTGATGATGAGCGACCCATTTTCGATTGGATGCAGGTTATCCGTGGTAAAAAAATCGTTTATATCGGTTTAGATGCTCTATCGGATAGCACGGTGAGTTCAGCCGTGGGAAACAGTATGTTTGCCGATCTTTGTTCGACAGTCGGTCAAATATACAAATTCGGCGTGCAGGAAGGCATTACTGACACTCAGCACGGTAAAATTTTTCACAAAGTTAATGCTTATTCAGATGAGTTCAACGAGCTAGCGGGTGAAGAGTTTATACCCTTAGCCAACAAAGGTGGCGGTGCTGGCCTACAGCTAACCGTCGCTACGCAAACGGCTTCCGATGTGTTGGCAAGACTGGGTATCCAAGCGAAAGCCAACCAAGTGTTCGGCAATTTTAATAATTTATTTTGCCTGCGTGTCTTAGAAGAAAGCACGGCTCGGTTATTGACGGACAAGCTACCCCAACGGGTGCAAGTTAAAGAAAGTGTGCAAGCATCGATTGCCAATGACGCGTCAACCTTAACAGAAGGCGCACACTTTTCGAGTCATACAGAGGATCGGGTCACAACAACCGATGTGCCGCTCATTTCATCCGATGATTTAATGCAACTACCCAAAGGTCAGGCGTTTTGTCTTATGGACGGTGGGCAACTGTATAAGGTGAGATTCCCATTGCCTAAAAATGACATGAAGACTATGCCAGAAAGTGTCGAAGCGATTATTGAACAATTGCAGAGTGGATCATCAATATAGAAATAAACTTGTCGGTATACAGTCGTTTCATTTTTCAGTAAAAAAATACTATTCCTAAATAAACTATTCGTTAGCGGAAGCTTCGGGATATCCCAATATTATTGTCTGCTTAGACTAACCCCGAAGGAGGATTAAACTTAAGGGAAGGGGTTTCCTTGGCACAGATAATGGCAGCGATATATATAATCTTGGGGATTAGCATCGCTATTATAACAGAACGTATTCACTGCCGAGTTTATATCCACAATGTGCGCTGATTTACCGTTGTTCTGGCTTTCACAAATAGACTGATTTGGGATAATGTATAGAGTCGAAGAGAAGCGCGGTAAGTGTTTAGCTATTGCCCATGGTTGAGTACTCGAATAGGCTGCGAACTGTTTTGAGCACTGATCAGGATTACAAGAAGTCCCATCCTGATGAAGACACCCTTGGAATTGCCATCCTTTTTTTAAGTTACAATCTGCCGTCCAGGTTGCAGCTATTGTCAAGCTAGATGTAGACAATATCCCTATTATTAATGCTGCTGAAACAAGATTTATACCGTATTTCATGGCGTTCTCGAATTGCTAATAAGCTCAATACTGATTATAGACCATATCCCCAACATTGCTCGCGTTTCTGAGAAACGAGGATAGACTGATGCAACAAAAAATACAAAAATCACCAACACTTTTTCAATTGTGGTTCTGGTTAATCACTCGGTGTGTCGGTTGGTTATTCATGGGCGCATTAGGTTGCCTCGTAGTCGCTATAGTGATTGTAATCGTACAGGGTGAGCAAAGTGGACTCATGAGTTTGCATGCGTTAGTGCAAACAGACTACAGCTATCTACAGGCGACCTTGCGAGGAAATAAGCTGGCAATGGTAAACCATTGGCTTGCTTTTGTGCCTCAAGATATCAAGGTAAGCACACAGGCTTTACCGATGATTAGTCAAGCGTATCAAGCACACTTATGGATGATAGTTCACCCATTTGTTCAGGCGGTGCTATTGAGTACACAACTGCTGATCATTCGTTTGTACCTCTTACTGCGGTGGTGTCCATTGTTCTTGCTACTCGGCATGATCGGATTAATTGATGGACTTGCACAACGACATATACGCCGAGCGGCTGCTGGGCGAGAAAGTGCTTTGATTTATCACAATGCCAAACCTTTGGTGATGCTTAGCTTACTGCTGGGCATCTTTATTGATCTGGTACTACCCATTTCAGTCGCTAATGCTGAGTGGATACTCTTGGCTTCAGCTTTCTTATTTGGCGTCGCTATTCAAGTAACCGCTAAGACATTCAAAAAATACCTTTAGGAGTTTAAAACCATGTTGTTATTTAAAAATAATTGGCTACGTGCCAATAGTTTTGAAAAGCCTGTTGATAGCGAACTCTATCAACAGCGATTTGATCTTCACCAGCATAACGCATGCGCCAGAGTGAAAGATACTGGGTTAATTTATGATGCAATTAAACTGGCACAGTATAAAAGCCTTAATAAGTGGGCGTGGCAGAAGACCCAAGCCGAAAATCACCCAGCGCTATTAAAGCTTTGTGCCTTTTGGGAATGCTTTCAGGAAGACACCTGTGAACACGAAGCACGTATTCCGTATATACAACTCTTTTTTGGCAATGAGGTTTATACACCGCTGATACCTGACGGTGCAGTAACGCCACTCAAGCTAAATGATGACTCGCTACAGCAAAACTTAAAACATGCCAGCGTAATATTTGGTAATGAATTTCTAGTCACTTATCTTGCTGGGCGGCATGTGACAGCCCGTCAATCAGAAAAAGAGGCTTTGATTTATTACACCGTTCACGATGAACCGTTATTAAAAGAACGGTTAATCTTTAGTGAAATGAATTTGATCGCTTTTGATCAACAAAACCAATTAGCTTGGCAGGTACTTAAAGCATTACATGAATTTCCTAAACGCTTCCCCACATTATGGAAGCGACTAAAAAAACAACATGAGGTGAACTCTTATGAAATCCATTAAAAATTTAAGTCTTGTGTCGAGCTTTTTGGCGCTTTTGTTAGTTAGCAGTATGAGCTTTGCTAACACGGCGCAAATGAATGCGACACTTGCACGTATCAGCACCATTCTCAGTCAAGTGAATCCTTTAATTACGCTGGCAGAGAAGCAGCAAGACCCGAATGCCCGTGTGAAGTTTCAGTTTGATGAGCTTCGACGCGATATCGCTGATATTCAAGCAGGCATCGCACAAGCGGTTAATCGAGTGTCTATTCAGCCGCGTGTCGTACAACCTCTGTCAGGTGACTATTTGCCTGTGTCAGAGGCTGTCTTAAATAAAGAGAAAGTTTTAACAAATGAGGACACCACATCATGACTCCAGCTCAACAACAGGCTTTTTTGATGGGTAGCGGTATCCACGCTCACCATCTTAATTTCATGTTGCGACTAAGCGCTGGGTTACTGATTACCGTTGTGGGCATTTTTATTGTCATTGGCCTGATTAAATTGTTAGAAGATGGCCAAATTCAAGACCGACTGCGGTTTTTACTGTACTTATTCAGCTTGGCTACGGTGCTCATGCTGTTTTTTACCTTTGTCGTCGCTTAGACGCAATTTCTTTCATTTCAATTTTTCAACATAAACCCGTTCACAGAAGTGTTGTCTAGCACGGCTGTGGTGACATTTAACTTTTACCTTCAACTGGAGGCTTTTAGCTATGAAAACTTTACAAATGACAAAAAAAATCTTATCGAAAATCAAAGATAAGTATTACACCTGCATGGCAATGCTCATGCTATTAATGACAGGTTCCGCATTCGCGGCTAACGGTGATGACCCATTCCCTAGTATTCAAGTACAAGATGGTGACGTAGTTAAGGCCGTCGGTACACACATGGAAACCAGCATGAAATACTCAATGATTGGCGGTGGCATCATTATGATGCTTGTCGGTATTGGCGTCATCATGCACCGATTAAGAGAAGATTCTGCTAACAAAGATACAGGTAGCTTTCTTACTACGCTGATAATTTCAGGTCTAGCAATCACGGTGGGTATTATCCTCATTGCTATTGGCTGGGGTGCAGCAAGCTATCAACCACAATCGTAAATCAATTAACGCTACTTATTCAGGAGGGTCGTTGTTATGTATGACGAAACACCCGATATCCTTGCTTCTCGCCTGAATTTTGACGTGATTGCCTTTCGAGGCAATACCCGACAGGAAATGATGCTCATCGGTTTAGTGAGCTTGATTGTTACGGTACTTATTTTAGGTACATTGGCCAAGCTCCTCATTGGCATGTTTCTTGTTGGGTTGGGCGTGAGTTTTCCGGCTGCAATTCCTGTGGGCTGGGCACTCGCCACCATCATGCAAAAACTCAAAGATGGCAAACCTAAAGGTTATGTCAAACAGCAAACCTTACTCTGGCTGGAAAGCCACGGTATTAAACCCGCACCATTTATCCGTTATTCCGGTAAATGGCATGTTCGGAGGAATATCAAATGAAGTTTTTAAACGCGCTTGAACAAGCGCGGTGGCACATTCGCACGCTATGGATTGTGATTATTTTAGCATTTGTCGCTAACGGTTTTGCTATCGTAGGTTGGATGCACTCACAATCTAAAATACAAGTCGAAGTACCGCCGCAAATCCCGGAAAGTGGCTTGACCCTTACACAAGGTGAAGTGCCGAAAACAACCATTTACAGCTTTGCTTATTATGTTTGGCAGTCAGTCAACCACTGGTCAAAAGATGGCATGACCGATTACAAGCAGCAAATTACACAGTTTTCACCATTCTTAACGCCGAGTTTTAAGCTAAAACTCGTACAAGACTATAACAATTTGCTGAATCAAGGTGAGCTGCAAGACCGCATACGCTTAATGCAAGGCATGTCAGGTAGTGAGTATTCACCTAATGACGTTAAATATGTTGGTCATGGCACGTGGATTGTGCATTTAAAAATGCGATTAACGGAAATGATGAACAGCAATGCAAAAGTCGTTAAAGATGTACAGATGGTTTACACCTTAAAAGTGGTTCGTTACAACGTTGATGCAAAACAAAATCCTTGGGGATTAGCGATTGCAGGTTTTGCCGCAAGCCCCGCGCGTCTCAAAACAATCGTTTAACGATGCACTTTATTCATTCATTCTTTTAATTAAAAATAAGCATTGTGAGGTTTCACTATGAACCGCCTTATAAAACCGATTTGTCTGGCTAGCATCCTATTGGCCAGCTTAAGTGCTGCAAACTTTGTTAATGCAGCGCCACTTAATACAGCGAATACTATCACTGCAAATAGCAGTGATGAGCATATTGTTTGGCAACGAGCGCCCATTAAAATAACGCTTCCTGTGGGTAAAGAGCGTTTTGTTTCTTTTCCGAATGAAGTGCAATTTGGATACAACACAAACTTATTGCCGCCCGAAGTAATGCGAGTTGAAAACGATAATCAAACACTTTATTTGTTTGCCAAAAAACCGTTTTCAACCGAAAGAACCGAGGCAAAACTTGCGAGCGGTGAGATTATTCTACTAGATATCAATGCTAAAAAAGCAGCGCCGGATAATCCTGTTGACATTGTACTACCTAAAAAAGAAAACAATGAAACAGCGCAGTCTAATGATCAGGCTAGTCAGTCGAGCGTAAACACTGTGTCACTTACTCGTTATGCGATACAGCGTCTTTACGCCCCACAACGCCTATTAAAGCAGTCAATGCAGATCAGTCGGTTCCCGATGGAAACTGAGCATGTTGTGCCATTATTTTATGACGGCAGTGCAAGTGCTATGCCTTTGGCCAGTTGGCGTGGTGGCAACCTTTATGTCACAGCATTATTAGTCAAAAACTTACTAAAGCAACCCTTAAGACTCGATCCGCGTTTATTGTGTGGTGACTGGAAAGCTGCAAGTTTTTATCCACAAACACAACTAGCCTCTCGCGGTACACCGATTAATAAGGATACAGCAACTTTATTTGTTGTTTCTAACGAGCCTTTTTCGCAAGCAATCGCTAGTTGTTTGCCACAAAGTTAAAACAGCTAGCGCGAGGAAACTATCATGTTTAAAAATTTAAGCAAAACAACCAAGCTTTTTGTCGGGTTAATTGCAGGTGTAGTGGTCATCATGGTTATTGTGATCTCACTATCAGGCAATGAGACACCAGAAAAAAAAGCTGTTAATTATGTAAATGATAGCGCATCGGCTGACAACAAAGTCGAAGCGCTAAAAACAATGACTGCTGATTTAATCAATGTCGAAAACAAGAATAAACAACTCCAACAAAACGTTGAAAGCCTACAGGCCGAGAATAAAAAATCGATAGATAATTTAAAACAGTCGGTTTCTTCTCAGGTGGAGCAAGCACTCAACAAAATACAAGCGCAGAACCAGCAAAAACAGGTTGCGTTTGAAAAACAACTGAAACAAAAAGAAGCTGCGCAAGCACAAGATTATCCTGTTAATGGTAGCAGTAGTGCTAATAATAATGGGAGCTTTATTTGGGTGTCTGATTTATCAAAAATCAATAAAAATACGGATAAACAAGCTGGTGATGACACCAGCTTATTAAGCTTTGGTAAAAATAAAGATGATTCTGGTGACTCATTGCTACATTCTGGCAATGATAACTCAGCAACAACAAATAATAGCGCACAAAAAGCGGATAGCGTAAAACCTATATACACAATCCCTATGAATGCGACGCTAACAGGTGCAACGTTGATGACGCCACTCGTTGGTCGAGTACCTATCAACGGGCAGCTACCATCACCTTATCACTTTAAGCTGGTGCTATCAGGTAACAACTTAACAGCTAACGGCTACCCCATGCCGGGTGTTAAAGGTGCTGTCATGAGCGGCGTTGCCAGCGGTGACATGCTTGGTAGTTGTGCGCGTGGTGATATTCACAGCATGACTTTCATTTTCAATGATGGTCGAATTAGCACCACTACAGCTAAAGGTAGTGATGGTAGTTTGGGTTACATTTCAAGCCAAACGGGAAACCCTTGTATTGCAGGTACATTCCACAGCGATGCGGCCATCTTTTTGGGTGCTCAAATGGGCTTGTCAGCCGCGCAAGGTTACGCTAATGCCATCACCAGCTCCCAGTACATGACATCAACAAATTCAGCCGGTGAAACCATTCACACTTTGATGGGTGATGCCAACAAAGCAGCCATTGGTCAAGGTGGCTCAGCCGCAGCACAAGCGGCACAGACCTGGTGGAACCGTCGGGTACAAAATTCATTCGATTATGTCTATGTGCCTAACGTTAATCCAAAAACAGGTAAACCAATGAAAGTCGTTGTGAACATCAGTAAAGAAATACCCATTAACTACGATAAAAATGCGAGGAAAGTAGACTATGAAACGTCATTACAAAACAACAATACTCTGCTTGATTAGTCTCGTTGGCGCAGTCAGTTTATCTGGCTGTTCCTCAATGATGTCAAGCCGTATGCCTGCTGGCAGCATTTCAATGCAACAATCTTATGATAATGCTATCAACGGTACGGATGGCACAACAGGCGGTGGTACGCTGAAACAAGTGCGTGCCAAGGTCGGTACGCTTAGACAGCAAGCGACTAATTATACGGGTTACACTCGAACGCAAGCGAACGAAATTAACTCTCAATTTCCACAGTTACCCAACCCAAGCGTCGTGATGTATATCTATCCGCACCAAGCAGGGTCAGGTGATAACTTAACCCCTGTACCGGGATACTCAACCGTATTTCCACTGTACACGCATGTTTACTATGCGCTGCCGGGTGAAGTTGATACGCAATAGTAGCCTTTACTTTTAATTTTCACTTATCCCATAAATTTTAAAGGAATCGCTCTATCGAGTGAGGTCATATTATGCCTAATAAAAAAAGACAACAAACAACAAAGCCAACCAATGAGGCGTTAAGTGTTGATAAAGCAAAACGCGCTTATCACTTACCACCCTCAGTTTTGACGCATTTACCGTGGGTTGAGTTTGACGATTCAACCGATACGGTTTTATTACAAGACACAACCGTGGGTGCGGCGTTTGATATTAGTTTAGTTGCAAGCGAAGCGAAGCCTGAGCGGTTTTTGATGCAATTACGCGATGGACTACAAGGGATTTTCCAAGATACGTTCCCACAGTATCGAGATGAAGAATCACCGTGGATTTTGCAATTTTATGTGCAAGATGAAAACTCAATGGCTTATCTCTATCAGTCCATTACTGATTACATTAAACCGACAGCACAAGATAGTCCGTTTAAAGAAACGTATTTAGGCATCATGAAAGACTACTGTGAATGGCTATCTCGCGCAGGTGGGGTTTTTTACGATGATAAAGTCACTGACAGTGATTTTCAGGGTGGACAACGTAAAGTGCGTGTCGTGTTTTATCGTCAATACGATAAAAAAATGACATTACGACGTGGCCGAGCGGCATTGCAAGATTTAAACTTCGTTGCCACAAGTTTTATGTCAAAGCTCAAAGGTGTTGGCATTGAAGCTAAGCGGCTAAATGGTCGTGCTTTTAGAGATTGGCTCATTCGATGGTTCAATCCGAACCCTAGCATAACCAAAGGCAATGTTGATCGTTTGCTTGAGTTAATACCGTATCCTGAAAAGCCCGAAGAACAACCTTTTGGCTATGACTTTGCCGAACAACTCTTTTACTCAGTGCCTGAGTCCAATGAAGAAGATGGTGTTTGGTATTTTGACGAATTGCCACACCGTTATATTGGTATTCAGCATTTAAGCAAAGTCCCTGACGTTGGCCATTTAACACGAGATCGCGCATTCGGTAATTTTCGCTATGGTCTTTTTGATAATTTCCCGGAGGGTGCAACGTTTGTTCTGACTGTGGTGATTCAATCACAAGAAATTGTGAAAAATCACTTAGAACGTATCGAAGAAGGTGCAAGGAAAAGTAATTCGACCGCCGCAACTATTACGTTTGAAGATTGCCAACTGGCTAAAACGGCTATTGAAAAAAGCAATTTTCTTTTTCCGGCTGTAATGGGCGTGTACTTACGTGGTAACGACCTTGAAGATTTAGCCGAAAAAGAAACTGACCTAGAGTCGTTGCTTATTAATAATGGTTTTCATGTCTTAAAAGGCGATCATGATTTAGTGCCGATACACAGCTATTTAAGCAATATGCCTTTTTGTTATAACTACCAGTTTGACAAAAAGAATCTATATCGTAGTGGCTATGTATTCGGTAAACAACTTGCGAACCTATTGCCACTGTATGGTCGTGAGCGTGGTACAAACCATCCACTGCTACAATTTTTAAATCGTGGCGGTGAAAGCTTTTGTACCGATGTATTTAATCCTGACGATAAAGACCAGAATAGCCATTTATTGCTATTAGGCTCAACAGGCTCGGGTAAATCAGCTACGAGCACTGACTTGTTAATCAAAACGATGGGAACCTATCGACCTTATTTGGTGATGGTCGATGCGGGTAATTCCTTTCACCTGCTTAAAGACTTTTTTGCTGAGGAAGGGTTATCGGTTCATCACGTTGCAGTGACATTAGATAATCCGCCGATCTTAAATCCGTTTGTCGATAGTGAAAAAATGCTCGCTCAAATTGATGCGATGAATGGCTCACTATCAAAACAAGCGCTTGAACAGTTAGAGTCGCGTTTAGCCGAAGATTTTGAGGAAGCCGATCATCGTCAAGCGCAAAAAAAGGCAGCACAAGACAACGATGAGGATGCAGTTCAAACACGCGATTACATGGGCGAAATGGCACTTGCCGCGCAGCTCATGATCACAGGTGGTGAGAAGAAAGAGCAAGAAGCGATGACGCGCCAAGATCGTATGTTGATCTTAGATGCACTCGTGCGTGCTGCACGATATGCAAAAGCCGAAGGCTACGATCAAATGCTCCCTGAAGATGTCGTCAAAGCATTGCGTAATATGGCTGTTGAGCTGGAAAAAGCCCAACAAGAACCAGAAAAACAAACAAAACTACGTTTAATGGCCGATAGCATGGCGTTTTTCACAAAAGATACCATTGCCAACTTGGTTTTTAACCAACGCGGTAAAGCATGGCCAAATGCCGATGTTACCTTGTTTGAACAGGGCTTATTCAAAGACGAAGGCTACGAAGCACACAATGCGTTAGCGTTCATGGGTTTGATGAGTCGGACGATGGCCAAAGCGGAAGAACGTCAGTTTGAAGAACGTTTCACGCTCTTTTTCGGTGATGAAATCCATACGATTACCAAAAATTTACTGACGGTGGTGTATTTAACGAAATGCGCCAAGATGTCACGTAAATTTGGGTTATGGTTATGGCTCGCTACGCAAAACGTTGCTGACTTTCCGAAAGAAGCGCGAAAAATCCTCAGTATGATGGAAACTTGGATTTGCTTAGGGATGAGTGAAGCCGAGATGAAATCGGTGGAAGAATTTAGAAAGCTTTCAGAGGAAGAACGCGAACTATTTCGTTCTGTTCGTAAAGCCAGTAGGAAATACGTCGAAGGCGTACTACTTTCAAATAGAGTTAAAGCACTATTTCGTAATGTACCACCGCGTTTAAGTCTTGCATTAGCCATGACAGAAAAACACGAAAAAGCGGAACGCCGACAGCTCATGGAACAGCACAATATTTCAGAACTTGAAGCGGCTAAATTAGTTGCAAAAAGTATGGAATAAAAACTTAATAATAAGCCGGATGAATGTTATCCCCGTCGATTTAACATCAAGTAGCAGATTGATGACTTTTAATCTATTGCGCTACATCCGGCTCATTATTTAGGCATCAAAGCTATCCTATTTTAATTACTACGCTAAGGCAAGTCATTATGCGATTGAATGATCTTACTGGAAAGACATGGGCAAAGTTGTCAAAAAGCACTTGGATTACACAAAGCCTGCTGGCTTGGAGTGAACGAGTACCTTTACAGCTAAATTCTCATTTCATTATTAAAAAACAACGCAAAAAAAGGAGTCGCTATGAGTTATCGAGCACTCGATGAAACACGGGTTAAGCTCATTGAATTATTAACCCGAAAAAACCAATGTGTTTTTGACCCTTTGTTACAGCATGGCGATACACTTAAGGCTGCTTTATTTAGTGAACGTCAGTTTATCGGTATCGGTCAAACACGGGAAGAATGCGATAAAGCAATTGACTATTTAGATCAGCAACAACGCTCTGGCCAATATAATCTGCTTAATCAGCAAAGTGATAATGCGTTTGAACAAATTAACTATGAGAGTGTTGATTTATTATTAACTGAAATACCATTATTTGATTTTAAGTTAGGTGATTTTCATTATCAAAATCAACTGAATGAATTAAATGAATTATTATTTCTTTATGCTGAGAAACTAAAGCCAAAAGCCCATATGGCCTTGATCGTTGCCGACCAACGCTACCAAGGTCAATACTATTGTCGTCATGCAGACATGATTCAATTACTTAATAAGAACGTATTTTTATTACAGGGCTTAATTAACGTCATTCAAGATAGTCAAGCCCTAAAATCATACGGGTATCCCAGCACGTATGTTCCAAACATTATTAACGAATTTGTGATTATCGCACGTAAGCGATAAGAATCATTAACACTTAACTCAGGTGAGCTTATGAACGCATTTAAAAAAATGACTGCGGGCATAGTATTAGGTTTAGCTTGTTTACTGCCGACCTATAGTGCTTTTGCTAGCGATACCATTAACTCTGTCAATGTCATTGAAGGTACACTCAAGGGTGTGCCAAAGTGCATGCATTACAAAATTGTTGGCCTATGTTTTTGGCTTAAATGCTCAACGTTTGAATGTCACGTTGAAACAACGCTAAAAATAGATCAATACCTGCCGGATGCCGTCGTGAGTGTTTACACACAGCACGACAATAACCCGTGGTGGTTTGCCCAACATATTGAAGACCCTGCATTTTATAAAATGGGTCAAATGCAAATGAGTCATTTAAGTGATTTTAAACTGGGTTCAGGTGGCGATGAAAACGATAACTCGCCACGCGATATTAACAACAAATTCCATGAGGTTGATATTATCGGTAATCCTGCACTGGCTATTTTAAGCGGTTATGATGTGATGTTGCCCAGTGCGGCAACGCCTTATACACCTTACTACTCGTCCTTAATGGATGCCTATGCGTGGCGTTTCCCTGCACTAGAGCGATTTTATCCCGGTAGCCTAATTCCAGGCTTGCATGATGTAGGCACATTGGTGATTCATGATTGGGGTTCAGTTTATCCGCGAAACGGTTACGTTAATCAACCCGATGATGCCAAAGCGGCGGCGGTTAATGCACTGAGAGCTTCAACGATTATTACAGCGATTGGGCAGCCACACGTCTATATGCCTCTGTCTAATAGTTGCGGCAGTCATTGTAAAGCGTACCCGGTAAAAGAAAACAGCAAAGATGCACAGTTTCAAATGATTTACCCAAAAACCGAAGATCAATGCACGGTCTTTGGTGGTAGTGATATTACGAGTGCAACACCTTGGGAAGCTGATGCTTCAACAAAAGGACACAACCGCTATGTATGGATACTTTGGCGGCACTATCACGGTTGTATACCCGATCACGGCGCAAAGTATTTGGGTTCAGTTAACTTTTAAATAACACCTTTCCGAACTTACACACGTTTTAGGTTTTTGACTCGTGCCACTGGCACAGGTCACGGATTTCTATTGCTCAAAAAAATAATGATGAGAGGTTTTCCAGATGAAAATAACAGTGAAATTATTACCGTGGGTCATGGCGGCTGGACTTGTTGCTATCAGCTTAACAAGCATCACGGCTTATGCAGACAGCCCTATAAAAGATAACTTAAAAAAGCTGGTTCCCGCTATTAAGAGTGGCATGTACTATAAAATGGGTGGTGGTGATGATATTGCTTTGCCCGCTTTTTTCGATACCAGTTACATTCCGCTCAATGCCGATAGTGATGTTGGCTTGGGGTTTGATTGTGGTATTTTTAATCCTGCAACCTCAATACGTGACTCACTCAATGAAATTAAAAACAGTGCGATGAATGTCGAAAGACAAGTATTGAATGACGCGACAGGTGCAGTAACCGAGTTTCCACTCTATGAGTTATCACGTGCTGACCCCAATCTTTATAACATTATTACCAGCGCGATGGCGGGTGCGCGTGAGGATATTGCCGTTTCAACCAAATCTTGTGAAGTGATGCAGTCTGAAATCGGTGCGGGTCAAAATCCGTATTCTGAATGGGGGCAAATCTCACTCGGCAATCGTTGGACACAAGAGATTGGTACGGCTGAGCTTTCAGGTAAAGGTGATATTAACCAAGCACGAAACAATGTTTCGCAAAGTGCGGGTAAGAACGGGGTGCCTTGGGTAAACCCCGACTTGGCTTCGAGCGTAAACAGTGGTCAAACGTATTATGCTGGTGGTGAAAACCAACCACCGATTCGTGTGATACATGACACAGCGATCTCAGGCTATGATGTGATTCTTAATGACGGCAGTTCAAGTCGTTTAGGTCACAACAGTTTGTTGGGTAACTCACAATCTGAGCTTTCAAAAGTTTTCCCTACCGCTAAAGATGCGGCAGAATGGATTACTAATGTTGTGGGCGACCAAACCATCACCACTTACAATGGCGGTGAAAAAAGCTCGCAACCTGGTGTGGGTTTGTATAGTGATATTCAATATCAAACACAACAAATCTTGCCAAGACTTCAAGGGTTGGTGACAGGTTCGACTCCGTTGACTGTGGAAAATCTAGCCGATTTATCGCCAGAAGGTATGGCATTATCACCTGAAGTGATTCGATCTATCAGGCAACAACCCAAAGTCATTCAAAGTATTATTACTGACAAGTTGGCGCAAAACATTGCAGCGATGACGGTGATTAATAAAGCACGGTTGGCGATGCGAATATTGCAATCAGGCGGCACTATCCCGGCAATCTACAGTAATAAAGCAGCTCAACAAAATATTGAAAATGCTGTTTCACAACTGAAACAAGATGTTCAGGATATTTTGATGTTTATCAAAGCAAGACAAACACTAATGTCTAACATGCTTTCAACGGTTATGCAGGCTGGAACTTCGCAAGAAGATCAAAACACAGCTATTGCTGTACCAAAACCCGATGCACCCATTATGAATAATGGTGCTATTTCAAATCAACAAACAAGCGCTTCTTAAGGAATACGTTGTTTGTTTAATTTTTCAAAAATCAGGGCGCATATCTTTTGCGCCTTGTTTTTTTAATGCCTTTTTATAAGAGGTATTAAAAAAACAACTTTTATTTTAAACATTCATTGAGGTATACCATCATGAGCGTTACAGGTTATCTAGCTTTGTATACGACCTTAATAGGCTGGCAACAATATCAAAATCTATGGAGCCTAATGGTCGGTACAGGGCTAGTTTTTATTCCGTTCATTGGCATTGTGCTAAAAAGTTTTTTAGAACCTTTTGAGTCCCAAGAACCCAAAAGCGCCGCCGTTATTGCATTACGTCGATTAATGATACAAACGATTGGCGCATTATTGATTATCGAGTTTTGCTGTGTACCCACAGTGCCACTTGACCCTCAAGTGTTGCATTATGAACCTGCCTGTGTGGCTAATGCACAGGTGGCAACGCCGGGGCATACAGGCACGACGTATGACAATAAATTTAAAGTACCCACTGGGGTAAAAGTTCCCATCATTTGGTACTTAGTCATGGCGGTCTCTAATGGTTTTACACACGCAGCCAGTGAAGGCTTAAGCTGTTCACCCATTGATTATCAGGCATTACAAGATCAACTGAATTTAAGCAATATTAGCAGTCCAGCACTAAAGAAAGAAACGGTCGAATTTTACAATGACTGCTATATTCCTGCTTACAGTAAATATATGTCTGGTAATTTAAGCGAAAGCCAACAAGGAAGCATAAAGCAAGCGCAAGCCACTTATGGCAAAGATGACATAGGCTGGTTAGGCTCTCAAGCTTTCTTAACGACACCGGGTTTCTACGACTCATTTGCAGCACAAGAACCTATCCCTGGCTTTTTATTTGATGCCGAACGTGATCAATACGAAGGCCAAGTCAGCGATCATTCCAAGTGGGGGCAACCTAACTGTCGAGCTTGGTGGAGCGACCCTGAGAATGGCTTAAATGCCAAACTTGAAAAGGCATTACCACCATCGTATTTACAGGATATTACTCACCTGGGTGATTCAAAAGATTTAGCCGATATAGGTGTTCGAAGCCTTATACAGCATTCATTTGACCCTGGTATGTCTGAGTCAAGCGATATACCACGAGGTTATGAATCGTTGAATGATACGAATGGTTCGCATTGGTATGTACATTTAGCAGGCGAACTTGGTATAGCCAGTCATCAATTTACTTACTACCCGAAACTCTATCTATTGATTAACGCATTACCTGTGATTCAAGCGTTGCTCTTGTTAGCCATCTATGCGCTTCTTGCGATAATGATACCGTTTTCAAGCTATCGCTTGCACTTTATCATCACAGGCTCAGCGATTATCTTTTCGGTAACGTTTTGGTCTTATCTATGGCACTTTGTCAATTACATTAACAATGAGCTAATTGGCGCACTCTATCCGACTGACCCTAATAAAATCATCCCATCATGGCATGAGTTATTACAAGGTGGTAGCGGCTTAGATGCAACTTTGGTGCATTTCATTGTTGGCACAATGTATATTGCACTGCCAATGTTGTTTTTAATCCTATGCTCATGGGCAGGATTAAAAGTGAGTAATGCTATTGCCAACACAGTTGGACAAATGCAGTTACCTGCTAGTGAATCAGGACAGGAAGGCGGCTCAATGGCACGAGATTTTGCCATGAAAGCAATAAAATTTATTGCTACGAAAGGCAAGTAAACTGGACTAATACCAGTTTAGCTTGTCTTCATCGCAATAATCACCTTTGTGATTAGTTTTCATTGTTCGCAAAACTTTTTCTTCATCAGTCAGTGTTCGACTCTTTGATTGGTTTTTTGCAAAACTTTTATCATCTAAAGAATCGACAAAGACTGTACCGACAGCAGCAGCAAAAAAACCTGCTGTCTTGGCGAATAATGGGAAATAATTTTTTAACAAAATCAACAGCAGTGAAAAACAATTGTTGCGCTGAAAAAGTCGTCTTAGTATGACAATGCCTACCGCAACTAACGTAATGGTCAATCCAAGCTGGCTAGTTGCAATTAAATTAACTTTAACTTGTGGTAGCTCTGCAAAGTGTGGAGCTATCCGAGCTAATAGCCAAGCAAAAGCAGTAGCAACAAAAAGTACAAACAGTGCTTTTTTCCATGCAAGCGGCTTTTTAGATAAACCAAATTCTTTACTTAACTTACTTGAAACAGGAATCGAAGCGACAAGCGCAAGCGCTATCGTGATCACGATAAACGGGTTAATGAAATGTAGCCATTGTGTGGCGCTCATTCTCTTTACTTCCTAAAAAACAATAAAGGTGCATTACCATGTCAACACTCTTTAAAATACTCGGCATAACGATTATTGCCTGTTTAGGCTTGTTATTTTTTGGTCATGTCTGTGTGGAGCATAGCTCGGCATCAAAACTATCGCAAGTCCTTGCTCAGTATCACTGGGCACTTAGCCTATGGCGATACGGACTCTACACTTTAGTGCTTATAATATGGCCATATTTTATCGAATTTGTGGGCATAAGGCAAAAGTGGCGGGCTGAAACAATACTTTATTTATCGAATCAACGTCTTAAGCTGTTGGCTTTATTCGCGTTTATCGAAATATTTTTTGTTTATAACCTATTAGGGCATTTATTTGTATGGCTATAGTAACCGTATTCCCCGAATGAATACCGTATTCCCTTTAGTCTCACAACCGGGTAAAAAAACGAAAAAAAATCATTACCCCGAATGAATACCATATTCCCCGAACCAATACCGTATTCCCCTAATACATTGATTAATAATAATTTTTTTGAAAAAAGACTTGCAAAAAAAGACCGAAATCGCTATACTGTGACGGTACTGTTGAAAAATCCAAACAAAGCCTCCTGCCAAAAGCACGAGGCTTTTTTGTTTTTCTTTAAAGATTCACTGTCTAGCGGTTTCATCATATTAACCTTTCGACGAACGACAGTGAGGACACCATGATTTTAATGATTTGTGAGAAACCATCGCAAGCGCGTGATATAGCACGCAATCTAAAAGCAACTGGGCGACAGGATGGATACTTGGAAGGCAACGGCTACCAAATTACTTGGTGTGTGGGGCATTTATTAGAACTTGCACCACCTGAGTATTATCGCCCCGACATCAAACCGTGGCGAATTGAAAAATTACCCGTTGTACCAGATCAATGGAAAATGCTGGTTTCTTCAAGAACAAAAAAACAATTTAACGTAATTAAACAATTACTGAAGAAAGCCGATCACGTTTGCGTCGCATCTGACCCTGATCGTGAAGGTGAAAGCATCGTAAGAGAAATCTTAGATGAATGCCAATATCAGGGAAAAATAGAACGCTTATGGCTATCAGCACTTGATGACAGCTCAATTCAAAAAGCCTTAAACAACATTAAGCCCGGTAAAGAAACTGAAAATCTTTACTATGCAGCAATGGCACGCTCCCGTAGTGATTATGCCATTGGTATGAATTTAACAATGGGCGCTAGCGCTTTATACGGCGTTAATGGTGTTTTATCCATAGGTCGCGTACAAACACCAACGCTAAAATTAGTCGTGGATCGTGACCGTACTATTGAAAATTTTAAACCACAAGACTATTTCGTGTTAAGAGCATTATTTGCAACAAAAGATAATGCAGACTTTTGGACAATGTGGAAAGCACCGGAAGCGGTGCTGGATGATCAAGGGCATTGCCTTAATCAACAGGTCGTTGAGAACGTGGCCGCAAAAGTTGATGAAGAACCCGGCACTGTCACAAGTTTTAAAGAAACGAATAAGAAACAAAAAGCACCACTTTGCTTTTCTCTATCGGCTTTACAAAAAAAAGCCTCTAGCTTATTTGGCTATTCCGCTAAACAGGTGTTAGAAACCGCACAATCACTTTATGAAAAACACAAAGCAACCACGTACCCAAGAACCGATTGCGGTTATTTACCGGAAGATCAGTTTAAAGAAGCAGCAACCATCACTGCCGCACTGAGTCAAATCGATTTTGGCCTGAAAAGTTTAATGGCGCATTGTGAGATTACGTTTAAATCATCGGTTTGGAACGATAAAAAAATCACGGCTCACCATGCCATCATTCCAACAATGAATGAAGGTGTTGATATGAATCAGATGTCAACGGAAGAACTGAAGGTTTACGACTTAATACGACGACAATACCTAGCGCAATTCATGGGTGATTATGAATATCGTCAACGCCAAATTGAAGTTAATTGTGCGGGTGAACTATTTACCGCCACAGGTAATACACCTGTGAAACCTGGCTGGAAGGAAGCGTTTAACAACAATGTGCTCGATGAAGAAACCGAATCCAGTGAAGAAACTGCAAACGCTGTTATACCGGACTTAACCAAAGGTGACGGTGTTAATAATCAAGAAACTAACGTTGAAGCCAAGCAAACCAAGCCACCTGCACGTTTTAGCGAAGGCACACTGATTGAAGCAATGAAAACGGCGGGTAAATTGGTTGATGATGAGACACTTAAAAAAGTGCTTAAAAATAGCAAAGGTATCGGCACAGAGGCTACCCGTGCCAACATCATAGAAGTGTTATTTAAACGAGGTTATTTACAAAGAAAATCAAAACAAGTGTTATCGACTGACAAAGGTCGAGCGCTCATTGATTTAGTACCCGACTTAGTTAAAAATCCCGTCTTAACAGCACAATGGGAGCAGCAGCTTGAACAAATTGCTGAAGGCAAGGGAAAACTGGATGACTTTGTTAATGCCCAAATAACACTGCTAAAAGAAATGTTAGCGCAACTACAAAATGAAGGCACAAAAAAGCAAGCCGCTACACTGCAACTTCAATCTGAAACACACAATGGCACAGTCTATTTGTGCCCAAAATGTGAATCACCTTTGAGGCGATTGAAAAGTAAAAAAGGTAAATTCTTTTGGGGTTGTAGCCAATACCCAACCTGTGACTTCACGACTTGGGAGCGCAGCGGTAAACCGAGTCTTTAATAAATAAAAATAAGGTGAATAACATGATGAACCCGATATTATTTCGATTGGTTTTTGCCATTCTATTTGTATTCAGCATTAAGCTTTGCTTTGCAGCGCCTGTCACAGGCAATCCACATGGATGTGTAACACTCGTTGAGTATTTTGATTATGAGTGTCCTCATTGCCGCCGCATGGAGTCTGTTATTGAGCAATTAGAAAAACAAAACCCCAATTTAAAAGTGGTTCATCGTGTGACACCTTTACTGACACCTGCGTCTCGTGGTGTAGCGAGTTTTGCGCTAGCTGCGCAAACAGAAAACCAATGGCAAGCCGAGCATCAACGCCTTATGTTTTTACAGGAAGCACCAACGTTAAATGATGCTAAAACGATTGCAACGCAATTAGGTTTAAACACACAAGCGATGTTTAATAAAATGCAAACAGCCGCTATTCAGCAGCAAATTAATCAAAACATTCAGCTAGTCGAAAAACATGCCGTGCAAGGTGGTATTTATTTACCTGTATTAGTCTTTAGGGAATCTAATGGCCGAGGCCAAACCATTACACTGACAGGTGAACAACCTTACCAACTACTTGCCGCCATTGTAAAACAGTTAGGTGTTCAAGGTGGCCAATATGTTCAACAAGAAAAAACAAAACAAAAGCAATGAAAGGCTTGAAACATTGGCTACCACTTCTGAGGGTTCTTTGGTTTTAAAAAAATACTTAAACCAAATTCAGCAGCTCTCTGGCGTGACGCAAGCTGACTTTAAGCTGCTTTATGAGCAAAGTATCACACGATATTTTGATTATCTCAGCGAGCCTAACCAACCAGTTGAATCAGAATTGCTAGTAAATAAACTAAACCCCGTCGTTTTAGCACTAAAGCGGCGACGAGGTTATTTATTACCGCTGGGTGCGGATAGTGAAGTCATTTTTAGAGAGCGTGAGGAATGGACATTTTCCGTATTCAGCGCTGCATTGCTCAATCAATGCAGCAGCACGGTTCGGCAAAGCTTAGCAAAAGCGCTTTTACCCAAACAAGGCTACGACTGGTTACAGCGTAACGAGCGTTTATTTGCGTTATGGTCAGCTTACTTAGATAGTAACAGTGCAAATAATATCTTTTCTGAGATTGTTGAAGAAGACCCTGCTGTAGTGCCTGAAATAAGTTTGCCACAAGAACAAAAAACGCAAGTATCAGCAGAGTTAGCGATACAAAAAGCAACGATTACTGAGCCTGCTGTTTCTACGCAGGAAGAAGGCAAAGAAGAAAAAATTAAAAGCTCAGAGAAATATGCGCTACCGAACGATATTAAAGCCATTAAGGAAATAAATTTAAGCACGCTCAATACGCCAAGTGCGAAAGCGAATGAGACACCACAAGTTTCAAGCGAAGCACAACAAGATGTGCCAAAGTTTGAAGCCGCTACTTTTTGGAATTGGTTGAAGAAATCATTATTAGAAGAACAGATCGATATTAATCAGCCTGAGAGTATTGTTCAAAGTATCAAAGAAGGTTTGCTTATTTGTATCCCCGAAGCAGTCGATGCTTTTATACAAGAAAAAGCCAAGCAACGTGGCTTTTCAGCCGATCATGCCATTTGGTTACAACGGCCTGGACTCACGAAAAAAATTAAAAAGCATGAAAAGTTGATAAAAAACGAACAAGGCTCACGTATCCATACTTATTACTGGGGTCGATGGGAAGATCGAAATACATTATCCGGTATTGTTATTAGTGCCAGTGATTTACTTGGCAACAACAAAACAATACCCATCAATGAAAACCTATCGATTGATTTATTAAATACTTAAGAAAAATGATTAACTATAAAGAGGTGATCTATTATGTCACAAGCGAATGACACTCAATTGTCGATTGAGACGAAACCACAACAAAATAATTCATCACTTAAAAAGCCAGCAAGATTGACAGGTAATGTGAAACTGACTTTGCATACCAGTGCTGCACAACAGCTTTTTATTGGTACAAAAGAAGGCAGAAAACGCACCACCGATCTATTACAGTTTGGTGGAAGAATGACAGAAATCTGGCTCGCTGCAAAAAAAGATAACCCTTACGCAGACTGGTTTCTATTACGCGCCTATGACAGATTAGCAAAAGTTCGACAGCAACTACTTGCTGCTGTCAGTCAATACCGTCAACAGCTTGAATCAGCAAACCAAAAAAATCGTTTGGACGTTGAGCTGTTTACTTCAAGTAAACCGTCAAGTCATCCTTTACGGTTTGGCACGCAATATGGTTTTTTAGGTGGCAGTCTTATTGCTGATTATGACGAGCTTATGCGAATACTCTTAACAGCAAGACAAATCGGTATTTTATTCGATGAGCCTTACAGTGTCATTCAACAAGCATGGAAGAAGCAGATCATTGAGTTATTTAGACTACCTTTTCAGTGGGCAGCATTTTCGGTGACTCGGCTTGACGTAGAAAAAAACAATGACAATGCCAAAGCTGCTGAAGCAAAGATGGGTAAATTACCAAAAGATGTGATAGAGGCTAAGATACGCTCGCCATTTGCACCGATCATTATTCCAGCTCAAGAAGCAACTGACCAAGCAACATCGGAGGATAAGAAAGACAACCCACAATCAACTAAAAACAATGATAAAAAAAACCAAGAACAATCTGAACCAGCTCCTAAATTAAACCAATCAGATTGATCTTGTCATCGTGCTCTCAACCGATGCTAACGTTGAGAGAGTTAAGCTAGGCGTGAAAACTTAACCATGATAAGTAAATCATGCGCCATTGTGATACAAGGCTATAAAAAATAAATGTCTTGTATTGTTTAGCGGTCATTTCATTTTGAAATGACCTAAGTCAATGACCCTGGTGGGAAAATGCCAACCCCACCAGGGCTGTGTTGTTTTCCTGCTGCGATTTCTTTTGCAAAAGGAGAATGACATGAAAAATGTGAAGCTACGCTTTTATGCTTGTCGAAATGATCAAAAGGTACGTTCTTTTGATATTGATACTGAGCATTTAAGTCGTTTAATGAAAAGCACTCAAACGTTTTATTTGATTGAGCATTACGCTAAGCGAATCAATAAAAATACGGGGGCTTATCTTTACTTTACACCGCAACAAGCAAGAACTCTGGCTATTGTAGCGCTCGCTGAGGCGAACAGCACAAGAAGCCGTGGCTTGCGGTATTTACTCGCATGCTTTATGGGTTTTTTAAAAAACTCTGGTGGGTTTGTTTTAGGCGATAGCGATACGCTACCGTTAGAACCAAGACGAACACACTGAGTAACATTTGTTGCGTTGACTACACCCTCTATCGGCCAGCACTGTCTGGCCGATTTTTAATCTGTGGTGTACTCAAGCTAGCACTTTAAATTAAGTGCTAATTTGAGTGCATCTATTTATGCACTCATTACGGTTTAATGATTTCAACGTGTCGTGACCACAACGACCAAAAAATCTGTGGTGCGCAGGCTCGGTATGAAAACCTGCTCGTTTAGTTTCGGCTAAACGATACCAATGTGTTCAGTGATAAAGACCTTGGTTTTTATAATTGAATGTTCCAATAAACCGCTACTGTCATTTTGATAGTAGCTTTTTTAGTAACCCCAATGGGAATAATGTTTATTCCCTTGGGAATGCTCGTTGTTCTCTTTGGGTTTTTTTAAACTTTAAAGGAGAACGACAATGAGCGTTAAATCTAAAAATGTAAAACGTGCTAGTTATAGCTTTAACCCTGAGTATGGCTTTTCAGGTAACTTAGCAACTGAGCCAGAGTTCAATACAACGAACGATGGTCAAGAATATGCTTTGTTAGTTGTGTATTGCGCTAGAATGCAAAAATCTGACGGTAATAAAAAATTTAAACGCCGTGAGAAACGATCTAGTGATGATAAAAAGCTTGATCTCATTGCTAACGTGAAAGTTTATGATGAAGAATTGCTTGAAGCAGTCGAAGACCTTGAAAAAGGTATGTTAATAAACTTTATGCCAGATAGTCTGGTTTTCACGTTTCATGTGGATGAAGAAACTGGCGAAGTTCGCCATAAAGCTCACGTAACGGCTAACGATATCGAAGTTAGACACGTACCTAAAGCGAAAAATGCAGACGAGGATTCAGAAGCTGACGCAGATGAATACGAGGATGCAGAAGAAGAAGTGAGAAAACCAAGACGTAAAAGTAACGATAGAAAATCAGCTTCTCGTGCAAAAAGGTCACGAGTCAGCCGAAAAAAGTAACTTTTCCTGACAGGTTATCCGCTTTTTTAAGCGAACTATGCAAAGCCCTTGATTGATTATTCTTTCAGGGGCTTTTTTTTCTAATATCCAGGAGTAAAAGCTATGTATCAAACTGCAATTAGACAGGCTAATCAGCCTCAAATAATCCACCTTGAAAAGCAAGAATCCGGCGTATTAACTCACATAGAACTAAACTATCACGAGTTAATTTGTATTGAGCTTGCTTTGATAGGGTTTGAGGAACTTATTCACCAGATAGACCAACAAGGTTTAGATGTGTGTTATCGAAATAATATCATACCTTATGGTTTGATGGGTGTTAGCGTTGATCATTTAAAAGCGCAATTGCGTTATTTAAAGCATTGGGCAAATAAACCAGCCCTTAAAGATCAACTACGCTATGACGGGAAAAACACTGTGTCATGGTCATTTACCAGTTCTGAACTGGTAGACTGGCTACTCTGTGTTTGCCAATCTTGTATTAGCATCGATGCAATACTCATTAGAACCTATGATTCAGCAAGTGAAGAATATGCTGATTTTAAAACGCTGTATTTAGAGCATGACGAAGACCAGCGTTATACATTGGCTGACGATATGCAATATAGCAATATCAGCACTTGGCAACATTATTACAATGATATTGTCAACACTTGCCAATTAGGTTTGGTTAGGAAACTTGCGACGATTAAGCTGCAAGATTATCCGTTATTTCCAAAGTTTTCTCTCATTAACTAAACCCCATGCGGGAGGACACCTCTCGCTAATGGGTTGTGTCCTCTCTTTATTTTTAAATAAAAGGAGGATGTCACTATGACGATTAAATTTACTAAGCTAGTTATCGCCTGCGATGCGGGTATTCTTTTCAAAGAAAAAACAAGTGTTATGCCTATAAAAACCTCACGAGGTTATAGCGTAGTGCTTGAAGCTGACCAGTTGGATCGTTTGATCAGTGCTGCTCAAAAAGCAAAAGCGTTTCAGCAAGCGCAGTTACGAAAAAATAAAATAGCTGAAGCTCAAAGGCAGTCAACCTTGTTGATAAAAGCATTATCGCAATTACCTGTTGTTGAGCAAGCTAACTCAGTCTTTCGTGACTTGATCTGTCCTATGGCCAAGCAATGTTTTAGTCATCGAAACGGGAGCAATTAACATGAATCAATCCCAAGGCGTTAACTTTATATTTGATGTGCTTTTCCATGTTGTCATGGATAAGCACCCTAGTGTACGAGCTGAGCTTGAAAATCGGCTTGCGCATTTATATGCGAACTTTAGCTACTCTCAACAACAAGCCGTTGATGAGATATTTAGTTCGCTATTTAACCAATCATTTTCTGAATGCTTTAATTTGCCTACTCAAATGGGTGAGTTAACACAGAAGGAAATGATATTTTCGGTAAAGTATTCAAACCAGAATGCCTTGCCACCCTTGAAACAGAGCCATAGCCACTAGGTTGTGGCTTTGTTTTTTTTACTACTCAATAATAATAACTACTTAAAATAATAAATCGACCTACTTAAGTGGTGAGGAAACTGACTACTTAATTTTTGTGATTGACTACTTTTGCACCTTGGAGACGGCAATCCCTGCCGCCGGAGTGTCTTCCATGACGGTTGCCCAAGGTACAAACAGTTTAAATCATTTACTACTAACCGCCAAGGTGAAAACACGCCTTTGGCGGTTTTCTCCTTGGCTTTTTTAAGTTCAAAGGAGAAATAAAATGATTGAAAATCAGTGTAAAACGTTCTGCGATTGGATGAAAAACCAATTTAGCCACAATGAGTTGGCTGATCTTTCAAATTATGGTGCAGTTAATGGCTATGGTGGATTGATATACTACCATGAGACAACTGCATTATATAACAGATACCATGATGAAATTTGGGATATGTTAGAAGAAGATCGTCAATCGTTTGGAATGAAAAATTGCTCAGACGTTATAGCATCATTTAATGGTGCCGATGACGTTGCCAGCGATGAGCAATATAAAAACTTACTTGTTTGGTATGCAGCCGAGCGTATTGCCTATGAGATCACACAAGGTGAATACCTTGATGAAGATGATGAGGACGATGATTCGGATGATTCAGACGAGTCACTGTAACTGAAAAGATTTTTAATCTTTTTTTCTTAATGCCCACAGGGGAGGAATCCCCTGGGGTTTCTCCTTTGTATTTCTATAAAACTCAAAGGAGAGTTAATGATGAATAAATTAAACTGTGCACACAGTGATAAAGATAACTTTTATAGCCATAATTTTTTACGTCCATTTATTTTAACCAAAGATAATACATTTTGCGTTCAGCGCGAGGTGACCTCGGATGAGATTATTGAAGCGGCTAAAACGTTTCTTTATCAGAAGTTAAAAACATACACAATAAGCATTTCCAACTCAGATTCAGTTAGAGATTATTTAAGCTTAGAACTTGCATCTGAAAAATCAGAAGTGTTTTGCGTAATGTTTTTAACAAACAAAAATAAACTAATATGCTTTGAAAAAATTTTTCAAGGATCAATCAAAAGCGCTGAAGTTTTTCCTAGGGAAATTCTTCGGAGAGCAATTGAGCACAATGCTGCTGCTATTATATTGGCTCATAATCACCCATCTGGGGATTATGAGCCAAGTGACAGCGATGTTGATGTCACAGAAAAATTAGCAAAGTTGTTAAAGTTGATAGATGTTTCTGTTCTTGACCACTTCATTATTGCTGCTGATCAAGTTTACAGTTTTTACGAGCATGGATTTCGTAACTGGTAATTATTAATTACTTAAACGATTTTTTTGCTTTTTTCAATAACCCCGCAATTAACATGCGGGGTTCCTTTTTCATTTCTAGCCCGCACAACAAAGCTTTCAAGCTCTGAGAGCTTTGTTGTGCGGTATCTAGCATTTTTAAATTCAAAATCATAATAGAGGAACTTTCATGTCGAAAAACCTATCGATTATTATACCTTTATTTTTAGTTATTATTATTGATGCAATGGGCATGGCACTTGTCCTGCCTGTTGTTACATCATTAATGCTAAACACGCATAGTCCAATGCTACCTGCTGATACATCATTGTTTGCCCGCAATATTTTTTATGGATTAACCTTATTGCTATACCCGTTAGGTATGTTTTTTGGCGCACCAATTCTTGGTGATCTTTCCGACAGATTTGGACGTAAGCGAATCATTTTGACTTGTTTATTAGGCGCAGCCGTTGGTTATGTGCTTTCAGGATTAGGCGTTGCAATAACGAGTATTAGTTTGCTGTTATTCGGGCGTTTTTTCTGTGGATTAATGGCTGGAAGCCAGCCGATAGCCCAAGCAGCTATTGCTGATATAACAACAGGCAAGCAACGCACAATTACCATGTCATTTATTATTTTAGCGATTGCTCTGGGTGTTGTATTTGGGCCGATCATTGGCGGGTCACTTTCAAATTTACCACTAGCGCACGATGAAAACTATGTTGCACCGTTTCTAGTTGCGACATTACTTGCACTCATTAATTCGGCCTGGTTAAGGCGGTCATTCAATGAAACTTTTAAACCACAGCATCAAAACAAAATACAATTAACAAAAGGTTTTAATTTATTTTTATATGCGTTTAAAAATCCTGGGATTAGGACACTGGCGCTTGTTTTTTTATGCTTTATGCTGGGCTGGAGCCTATATTTTCAAAACCTACCTTTATATCTCACAAAACATTTTGGCTACACCAGCCTACAAGTAGGCTTGTTTATTAGCTTTATGGGCGTGTGTTTCTCCATTGCTTTAGGGTTGTTAACACGAGTCACTGTAAAGTTTATGAGCAACAAAGGTATAGCAATGCTAGGACTAGGCATTGCAAGTTTAGGTATTATTGCTTCGCTTGTTTTTAGACAAGCTGTAGACCAATGGATATGCGTTATACCCTCAGCCATTTTTGCTGCACTTGCATACAACGCCATTATCACCTCATTTACTGAGTTGGCCGATGAAAAACATCAGGGCTTAATGATGGGCGTTAGTGGCGCAGTATTTGCAGCTTCTTGGTCATTAACCGGGTTAATGACTGCGCTGATGAACTATTTAAACCCTGAAATCCCAACGTTTCTATCAGCAATACTCATGCTAAGCGGGTTGCTTGGCCTGCTGAAATTTCGTGTCCGCGCTATTCAAGCGATTTAAATCCCAAACCAAACCACAATCATAAACAGGAGCACATGCTATGTCACAAGCTGCGAGCCAAACAGAAAACAATACTCCATTAAACGAAGCAAGACTCAATGCCAATATTGAGTTACTTCGCCAATTTAAAGCTGGAAACCTTGAGGGGTTAAAATCATACACAGGCTTTGGCGGTCTGAGAACAGCTTTAAAGCAAGAGGCTATTCAAACTAATCTAGCTGATTTTTTAAAAATGGACGAACTAGAGCGCTTAAATAAAAGCACAAGTACGGGCTATTATACGCCCGATATTTTAATTGATTTTGTTTATGCTTTATTGAAAAAGCTCGGATTTAAGCAAGGAAAAATTTTAGAACCTGCCTGTGGGCACGGGGCTTTCTTTGAGCGAATGCCCGAAGACCTTCGTCAAAATAGCGATATTACAGGTGTTGAGTTAGAACCCCTAAGTGCCAACATTGCTCAAGCCTTATATCCTGACATTAAAATACTTAATCAAGGCTTTCAGCACTTTCATGAAAGCGAGTTTGACCTAATTATTGGAAACCCGCCTTATGCAACATTTTCAGTGTATGACAAGCAACATAAAGATTTGACTGGTTTGCTCATACACCATTATTTCATTGCAAAAAGTATTCGCCTGTTGAAAAACGGTGGGCTATTGGCAATGGTAGTGCCAAGTTATGTGCTTGATAAAAAGCATGGCCATTCACGAAAGCAAACTAGCGAGCTTGCCGAGCTGGTAGCTGCTTATCGACTACCTAATGATCTATTTGATGATGCGAAAGTTACTGTTGATGTGGTTATTTTTCAAAGAAAAGATTCACCTAATACAGACTGGGTAAACAGCGTGTTGCATACGCTAGATGATGGTACTCAAGATAGTATATCGCAATACTTTGCTGATCATCCTGAGAATATTGCAGGCGAGCTTGGCACTTATGAGGCTTATTCAAATTACTATGAAAGGCAAAGACGAGGCATGCGCTGTACGGCTAGCCAAGAGCAGTTAAAGGCTCGATTGCCTGAGTTCTTGCAAGCAGCGAAGCCGTTAGATTTATAAAGGCTTCTTTACTTTGAACTATCCATTTTAGCTTTAAAGAACAATGATAAGAGGTTCGTTATGAAAGACTATACACCGAATATTAAAATACCTGAATTGTTATCACAAAAAGACGCGGCTGTATTACTTTGTAAGCAGCCGCGTTGGTTAGAGCGTAGACGCACTGAGGGTGGCGGCCCACCATTTCGCTATATTGGGCGAACGCCTGTTTATGAAAAAGCAGAATTAATCGAGTGGATTAATTCGCTGCCCACCTATGAGAATACCGCTCAAACCAACCTTTAGTAATCACTGTAAGATTTAAACTCACCATTAATAATCGCGAGCAAACAGTTAGTTATTCGCTGCATAGGTTCTCTTAAACGCTCGGTTTCAGTGATGATGTATCCAGCCGTTACGTCGGATGACATCTTGTGATTAAGTAGGCGTTTAAGTGTATAAGCCGACAAATCTAATCCTTCTGCTGTGGTAATAAAGGTGCGGCGCAAGTCATGAATGGTAAATTTAATGGGTTTTCCATCCTTCATGTGCCGTTTACTTTCCTTTGATACACGGGCGATGACTTTATAAGGGTTAGAAAAAGGTGCCGTTCCATCGGCATTTGGAAAAACAAACTGACTGGTTGAGCTTTTTTTTAGTTTTTTAAAGTGATCATAAAGAAAGTCTGACATGGGTAGCACAAAGTCAAGATGGTTTTTAGTGTCATAAAAGTTTACGACCTTAGCGCCAAAATCAACATTGTGTTCCCAAGTAATAGGCTGCAATTCACCTTTGCGATCACCCATAAACAATGCAGCTATTAAATAATCACGGACGGTGGTAGCAATGCTACCTTTTCGATTATTGGTCAGGCTCATTACCGTTTTATACCACGCTGGAAGTTGCTCAATTTTAATGATTGATTTACGTCGGCGAGTACCATACCAGGCGCGTGTCTCAGATAGTATGTCAACCGGGTTAACTTTAATAATTGGTTCGTTTTTGCTGTCTTTGTACGCCGCTTTCGCATAATTAAAAATAGCGCGTATTAGCTTGAATGCGTTATCCGCACCCACAGGGGTGCGCTTCCCAATCTTAGAGTGTCTTGTTTCAACGTCTGAAGACGAGATGCTGGTCAGTGATTTCACTGACCAGTCTGAAAACTCTCTTTCCATAGTTTTTTTGTAATCAAACCGAGTGCGTTCCTTCATGCTTTTTCTTGCTGCAAGCATTGCGTCAAAAGCTTCTTGTAGGGTAGTGCCCACAATTTGCTCTCTTTTTTGCGCGTCTCTGGGGTCAATTCCTTCGGCAATTAGCCCCAGATACTTTTGGGCTTTTTTTCGTGCTTCATCGACTGTAAGGACACCGAGCTTGCCGATGATAATTCGATAGAGTTTGCCGCGAGACCTTTTGTCAACGATAAAGGTTTTTTCTCCTGTACTAGAGACCCGTACAGAAAAACCAATAAGGGTATGGTCGCGGTAAATTTTTTGAGTGTGCTTGCCATTTTTTGTTGGGGGGATAGGCATATTGTCTACATAAGACTTGGTTAGTTTTTTCATCACATTCTTGAGTATTTCTTCGCGTTTCATGTTCTTGGTTCCTATGGTACAATCGCTATAAGTTATTGATTTATCGCTAGTATAGCATCGTTTGTATACTTTTGAAAGCTTATTTCCCAATAGGATTTTATTGTATACTCTCTGTATACTAGCGAGCGTGGAACTAGGGCGGGATTCGGCGACGAATCTCGGTGAAGTTTAAATGAGGCTTTATATAAAACCCTTTAATAACAATTAGTTATGGGTGGTTGTGAAGCTGGGTGGGGATAAGGGAGTCAGTGGTTGAATCAAGGATGCTTAACTTTTAATCTATTGGTCGAAGGTTCGAATCCTTCACGACCCACCAGACATAAAAAGACACGCCAACGGCGTGTTTTTTTATGTCTGCATAATTTGTGCTGATTCGAACCTTCGACATCCTATTATTGGCAAGTTCGACTCATTCGGCAGGACAGCTGGGTAGCTACCGTCTTTGCGAGGAGCGAAGCGACGCGGCAATCTCCAGGTTAATGAGCCAGATTGCCACACGCACTGTCGTTCGTTGGAATGACATTGACGATGAAATGTAGTTAACCATTGGATTGAGTCTATAAAGCAAACGAAAGGAGCAGATTAATGCAGACAACATCAATTCCTAAAGAGTATGAACACACCTCACCTGCCGGCGCAGAAGTCAGAGTGTTAATGAGTGCTGAGCATGGTGGTATTGCCCACTGCACACTGAAAGACAAAGTCGTTTCTAAAGCCGTTCGGCATAAAACAGTGAGTGAGTTTTGGCACGTTTTATCTGGTAAAGGGGCTATTTGGCGTAGAAATAATCATGAAGAAAAAGTCACTCCACTTGAAGCAGGCATGACTATCGATATTCCTTTAGGCACAGATTTTCAATACCGAAGTGACGAAGGCGATTTAGTGTTTATTTGTGTCACCATGCCACCTTGGTCTGGTGCTGATGAAGCCAGCTATGTTGAGCAAGGCGCTTGGAAGCCGACGGTGAAATGAGAAAAGAGTATTTTTATGTTTGAGCTTAAGCAGCTAGGTACACGCATTGTTATCATTGGTTGCAGCAGTAGTGGCAAATCAACGTTAGCGAATTGCTTGTCAAAAAAACTCAATATTCCTGTTTTCCATTTAGACTTGCTGGCACATCATGAACAGACTAATTGGAAAAGACGCACAGATGATGAGCTTATTAAAGATCACAATAAATTGCTTGATCAGGGTGAATGGATTATCGAAGGCAATTACAGTATTTGTATGCCTGAACGTTTAAAGCTAGCAACGAGTGTTATTTGGCTTGATGCGAATGTTATTATAGCCGCCTGGCGATACATTCAGCGTTCCTTGTTCGCTGAGTCTGATAGAGTTGGAAAACTACCCGGCGCTAAAAGAGAATTAAGGTGGTTTATGCTAAAGTATATTTTATTTACTTATCCGAAGAATCGCACAAGGTATCAAGCTTTACTTAAAGCTTTTGATGGAATTGTTCTGAAGATACCAAATCTAGTAACACTTAAAAATTATTACCGACACTGGAAATTAAAATGCCTGGATTAGCACAACTCATTATCGTATTAGGTTCACCTAACTCTGATTCTGGTGAATTATCGGCTATAACCAAGTCTCGTTTAGATAAGGCGCTTGGATGCGGCTCCGGCACGATGTAGAAAAAACCCATAGTCAATAGACAGGATGGATGCGATACTTGCTCCGTTTTTTTGAAATGGAAATGCAAGGAGCAAGTAAATGCCGGTGAAAATAGTTTCTGAGGATGGTAAAAATTTAACGCTACAAGTAACGGTAGATATTTCTGGTTCAATGCTGGAAGCAGAGGAAAAGATAATGGCGGCCTGTAATGCAGTTGGTACGCTCACTACAGAAAAAGCCTTATCTCAGTTCGACACAGATGGCACGCCCATAAAAATGGGCGAAAAAAAATACACGGCGAAGGCCAAGGAAAATAAGCGTTATGAAACGCCGTATGGATCGGCATGTGTTCAGCGTTATGTTTATCAACCATCCTGTGGAGAAGGAAGAACACATGTTCCATTTGAGACAAGTGCGTGCATTGTTCACAGTGCCACACCTAAATTTACAAAAATGTTATCGCATCAATATTCATCATGATTTGGATTATATAGAGAAAATCGTTTAGTCTACTTCAATAATAGCCAAAGAGCACTGCTTTGAAGAACAAGCTCACTTTTAAGGTAACCATTAAACCGAATGCCAAAGAGAGCAAGATCTTAGGCATTCAAAATGATGCAGTTAAAATTGCTTTAAACGCGTCGCCTGTCAAAGGGAAGGCAAACAAAGCATTAATTATTTTATTGGCGCAAGTATTTGGGGTTAAGCAGTCACAGGTTGAAATCTTGAGAGGCGATATTTCTCGTATAAAGCAGGTGAGCATCATGGATTCTCAAAAAACATTAGAAGAAGTGATGGCGGTGATTGATAAGAAATTTTAGATGGTGTATGGCCGGCTTTAAAAGAATACTTTGAGCGTTGGCTGGATTGATCGGCGTTAACTGCCGCATAGGCAGCTTATGCAGGCCAATTCTCCTCATCCTGTAAAACTGGCCGCCTAAATTTTCTTGAGAAAAATGTAGCCTGGATTAGCGCGAAGCGCGTAATCCGGGGGGAATTTCCCGGGTCACGACCCGGGCTACAAAAATATGGCGAGCAAAGTTTATTTATTTTTCTGCAACGCGTTGCGAAACTTAGCGACTTCAGAAAGACTCAAGTTCAGCGCTTTGGCCACAAAT
>PCWT01000017.1 GCA_002796245.1 Gammaproteobacteria bacterium CG11_big_fil_rev_8_21_14_0_20_46_22
GTCTGACGAGCCCATTTGTATTTTCATTTAATCCTCGCTCCCAGGAGTGATATGGCTTTGCAAAATAAACATTGGCACCAAGTGTGTCAGCCATTTTTTCATGTGATGAAAACTCTTTTCCATTGTCTAGTGTGATCGTGTAAACCAAATCAGCAATAGGCAACATACGCTGATTAATGCCTTCAATAACAGCCTTAGTCGTTTTATTTTTAGCTTTAGCAAGAACAGTGTAACGGCTCTTTCGTTCGACCATGGACGCAATCACAGCGCCACCATCATGCGATCCAATGATGGTGTCTCCTTCCCAATCACCAGTGCGTTTACGGCTGTCTACGATCGCAGGACGTTGATCTATGTCTACACGGCTTGGAATAGCGCCACGCGCTGATTGAGTGCAATCTCACTATTTGATGGTCGATTAACCACAATAAATGATGGGCAATCAAAATTTTTTTGACACAAAAAAACGCAGCATTTCTGCTGCGCTCGTATAACAATCCATCACTCAATTTGATTAAAATGGAATTTGGTCATCAAACAAGTCAGCGGTCTGATTAGTCGCATCGCCTGCATCGTCCTCATTCAAAGAACGTTGATCACCCTGTATACCATGAAGAAAATCAGGACCATCAGGCGAGTCTTTACTGCGATCATATCTGCGTAGCTGCTTGTAATAATGCGCATTAAACGCAAATGTTAAGTTTTGTAAAAACTCATAAATCTTGGTGATTGATTCATCATCCAAAATCGGCGCTTCAACAATCAATACGGGATTATCCACGAGTACCTCCCACCACATTTTTTTGTTTTCGAGCAGGCTGCTTGACTGCAAAACACTCCAGATACAGTTTTTCATCCAACTGCGCTTTTTCTTGCTGCGCTGCTACTGCGAGCAGCTCTGCTGCCATTGTGCACAGCGCACGATAATTACCCATGGCATGATCACACAATGTTCGCATTAATTCTTTTGTCATTAAATCGGGATTGCCAGCACTTTCTAACAAATGCATGAGACTTTGCATAAGTTGGTTGGTATCTGCATATTCCGTATTAAAACGCATTCTGATTCGACTACCTAACGGCACCAATTCATCATGCCGTAGCTTGTCATTTAAACGCTGATCCCCTGCAAGCACGATACTGAGTAATAATCGCGAATCAAATTGTGCGCTCGTTAATAAGCGCAACTCATTTAACACGCTGATCGGCATCTCCTGTGCTTCATCGATAAAAAGAATCGGGCGCAGTAGAGCACTCTCTAAATGCTGCTGCCAACGCTCTCTTAGCCCTTTAAAACCACCCCAGCGATTATGCGCTGATAGCGTAACGCCAAAAATATCCCCCATTTCTCGATAAAAATCTGATAATCGTGCTGATGAGTGCGTCAGTACGCCGACTTGAACATCACGCAGCGCCGTTAATTTGTCAGCAAGCAACCGAAGTGCTACGCTTTTTCCAGTACCAGGATCACCGCTTATCAGTGCAAAACCACCTTCACGAATAAAAGTATGCTCGATACGCCAACAAAAGCTTTCAAGCCCTGCGTAGGCATGTATGGCATCAACTGGAACGTCTGGCGTAAATGGATTGTACTTTAAGCCATACAGTGCTGTTAACCTTGGTTTCATTTTACATTTCCTCTTTTTCTTTTGTTGATAAATAAGCCGGCGGAAACCCCGTTGCTGAATATTGCGCCATTAAGTCTTTGAGCAATGGCGCAATGCCTGTGGGTGGTGTGTCGTGTTGTGGAGTGTTATCGCGCACAAGGGTGCGTCGAACACTGTCTGCATTTTTTGATTTATCTTGCGGATACAGCGTTGTTAAAAAACTATTGCTGTGCGGATCAATTAAAATGGCAGAACTTAAATCCCATCTGGCATAACGCACCGTTAAATTTTCCAGATGACGATACTGCGATGGTATTTCAAAACGACATCCATTAATCGTCAATGTTCCATCTGATCTGCGCTGACGTCTTTTCACTTCCTCGCAAAATGCATGTTTTAATACGAGCATTTCAGGACAAGCTCGTCCTACATTTTTTTCATTTAAATATCGATCAAGCGGCGTTGCTGCAATTTCAGAATGAACCTTGCGATGATATTCAAATTCAATCCAAGCAATCGTGGCATTATTTAAAAGCGATAACGTCAGTTCAGATTCACCCTCGAGCATCGCCATCAAACGACCTTCCACTTGCGCCCAAAACACTTCTTGTTTCGCATTTTGATAAGGACTGTACGGCAATGTGGGTTGATGCAAGATAGAAAGACGCTCTAATCCTTGCGTAAATTCAGCAGATATCATCGCAGAGCCGTTATCGCTCATGAGGGCGCGTGGTAGTGCGCGTTTTTGCAATGCTTGCATAAAGCCATGCACTAAGCTTTCTGCTGTCTCATCCAAATACCACTGTGCATGACAAATGAGACGTGAATGATCGTCTAATATGGCAAGTAACAATGGCTTGCGCCATTTCCCATCTTTATCCAGTATGTTTCGTGATCCGTGGTGAAAATCTAGATGCCACAATGCATTGACGTGTTCCACTTCGTAACTGCGTACTTCGCGTGATTCCAATCTTTCAGTGGCGATAACAGCCCCTGCAGTCTGTCTTTGTTTGACAACACGCCGCTTTGTAAAACCCTGTGATTTCATGTAGCGAAAAATCGTGCTATAGGATGGTTCTGGGACAGGCGGGATCAGTTGTTTTGCGATTGTTGCCAAATTATCGCGATGTAGTTGGTAGCTCCAGCCTGGATGTTCTCGATACTGGTTTTTTACAGCCAATTTTAACTCAGAACTCAATGCACGTGTGTGCGCCGCATCACTGCGACGTTTCACGCGAAGTCGCTCTATGGGATCTTGGCTTCGTTTTGCCGCATAATACCAGCGCTCTAGGGTTGAAACAGAAAAAGAAATTGGATCCCCCGTGATTGGATTTTTCCATTGTTTTTTTGACAACTCCGTTAATTCTTGTTTCAAGCACCCACTTTCAGGCGGCGCCGACAGCAAGGGCCCAATAATCGAAAAACGAAAACGAGCCCAGCTTGCATGATTACTTTGTGCATTCTGTTTGTTTGTAGCCATAAAACCTCTCAATGTGTGTTGAGCGCTAAGGCTACTTGATGTGATTTTTTGATTAAAGCTGCAAACTCTGCGTAAATATTTCTCCCATTAAATTGCGCGTAAAATACCGCTTGTGAGCGGTGATAAAAAAAGTAAGAACAACAGCATTTTTTCTTCAACGTTGCCGGTGTAAAAATTGAATATCGCACGGGGAAATGATCCCTGTGTGATATCATTACCAGGCGGCAGTTTTCCTTTTGCTTGGCTCCAAAACTTTGTAGCGACAAATTCATCACGCCACCATTTTCGCCAGCGTCTCCAGGTGGATTCGCGAACAACGATCCCGAAATGTTTTTCTATTAACGCAATGCGACGTTTGCTAATCCCACATATCATGATTGAAATAAAAATGTGTAGTGGCGCTGGATACCACCTGCGTCCAAAGAATCTGGCAGATGGGGGTGTAGTTCGTTTACGACAATCTTTGCAGCAAAAGCTGGTGCGTTTAGCATACTGATCACGGAATGCCTGGCTGATGCCCATTGGGCTACGAGGATAGTCTGACTGATGTAATTTTCCGCCGCAAAGAATACAACCTTTTTCAGCGCAAATGTTCGCTAATTCTCGGTCAATTTTAATCAAATGCGCATGAAATCTGGATTTATGTAGAAAATTCTGAGACATTGGGGTTCTCTTTTTGTGTGGTAACAAAAGAGAACCTCATCGGGAGTTTTTAATCAAGCTCCTTGATGGGGTTTTATATTAAACCATTATGTAATGTGGTTAGAATGATGGGGAAAAGCGTTAGATAATTTGATTAGGCTGATTATTTACACAACAAATATTGTTGAATCGCTCAATGGCACATTGCGAAAAGCCGTTAGAAATAGAGGTCATTTTTCAACAGAAGATGCTG
>PCWT01000018.1:0-149 GCA_002796245.1 Gammaproteobacteria bacterium CG11_big_fil_rev_8_21_14_0_20_46_22
TGATAATTATGAGCATAATCGCCGAGCTTTCCTGCGCCCTTTGTAACATTTCTGCATCACACTGGATGACAGAGAGCCTACATACTGTTGTCTCGTTCCTCTTGACTGTATTCGGTTTCACCTCTCAGACAACTTAAATAGTACGATAG
>PCWT01000018.1:178-5821 GCA_002796245.1 Gammaproteobacteria bacterium CG11_big_fil_rev_8_21_14_0_20_46_22
CGTTGATATGCCTTAGCGCCCATTCGCAATTATTCATTAGTTTTTCATCATCAACGTAATTTGTGTCAATAGGCATCGTAACCGCAACTTGTCGTGCAACTTCTTCGCGGCTCAACACACCATTCAAGAACTGTATTAATAATTCAATGAAGTACGCTTTATAGTCCATATTATTTAACCACCTGTTGTCCCGATTGAATTAATACGGAGTCAAAATCCCTATGAACAACTTTTCCCGCACCATCGGTAACTGAGTGAACTGTAAACTTGGTTTGACCTGCGGCGTCTTGGTACTTAATGACGGTTTGAGTACCACCGGTTTTCTCTCCGTGCCAGGTCGCAGGCTTGTTTTGAACAACATTAGGAGTCAGACCGGAAAATCCTTTTCCTCCGCGAGCTTCTGCTGCGCCTATCTGTTGTAGAGTCGCATTGTCAACCTTGAGGCCGCTCTTAGTTCTCTCTGCATTCTTTAGTAGGTCGAGAGTTGATCCTCCGTTTGTAACATCAAGACACCCTGACGGGCATCCTACACTAAATGCCGTTTTTCCCTGATGCATCAACCAGTTAAAAACGCTTTCGCCCCGGTGCAGGTTTGCGCCCAGGTTTTGAGGCCCCGACGCGACTTTGGCGCTAACGGCACCGCTGGCCGATAAGGCCAGCAGCAGCACCAGAAGCAGGTTTTTCATAAGGTTTGTGATCCGCATGGAGGGCATTTTAGCGGATAACTCCAGATGATCCTAGGGCTTTTTATCCTTAGCTGCCGGTTTCGGGGCGCGCCAGAGCCCCAATGCTGCCGGGCGGCGCCAGCCGCCTTGGGGTTTTTGGGTGTTGGCGGCTAAGGATAAAGGGGAACCCGAAGGCTCCCCGGCACGGGTTACCAAGGCACCAATAAGTCTTGATATTCCGCTTTGATCTTTTTGACTAACGGTTGCCAGTTATCCAGGCGTTCCCACGCTTCGATGACGCTGTAACCGTGCGGTAAAAACTCCATACGATCCAGCACGAACGCTGCCGCAATTTGCTCGCTTGTTGACGCGCTAGTGCTTCCATTACTGGCCAGTTCATTCGCTACATTGATGATTTTTTCGATTTCCCAAGGGACATTTTTCATTTCGATTACTCCTTCTGAGTGGCTGTTGTATGCCACTTCCAGAGAGCGCCGCACGCAGGGCTGTCAAGGGCGGCGCGTCTTTTTGCGCCGTTTATATACCCTTGACTGACCGAGCACGGGGCTATCATGAAGAGGCATACAGCAGACACGGACTCTCCGACTGGCACGGACTCAAGTCCCCCCAGCGGGGGGATTTAGGGGGGAGAAACACGCTTTTAAGTGCGCTTGCACCAGCCCTTTTGCTTTGAAGCCCCCTTGGGGGTTTGGGGGTAATAAACCCAAGCCAGCAACCAGCCCGACCCTACCCGCTTACACACTTGACGCCAGCACCGACTTCACGACGAAGCACGAACACCACAGCCAGCACAGGGTTCGCCCGTGCTGGCGGGTAGGGTTTTTAGGGCGGGGAGGCGCGTCTTTTTGCGCCGGGGGAGGCTGGCTAGACAGGGCTATGGAGCTTGGCGTGACCTTTGCGGCTTTTTTGCAAAGGGCATGACAGGCGACAGAGCGGCCTTATTTCCTATGCAGTGCGCAGCGCTGCCCGGAGGAACGTAGTGACGGAGGCAGGGAACGGACGCAACGAACTCAACGCTGGCACGGTGCGAGCGTGGCGCTTGCCTTGCAGCTTTTGTTTTTTAGCAAGGCATGTGACACGCGGGTAAGTGCTCAACTGTCCGACGCCTCTTCCAGCTCTTCAGCGGCTAAGGCAGAGAGTAAGGCATCTTCGTCTGGCTCCGTTTCCCGTTCTGGCTTTTGCTCCCTCACCATCCTGGCCGGATGGGTGGCGGTGTGGATGTCTTTCAGTTTGCGGATTGAGACTTGGGTGTAAATCTGCGTGGTCTCCAGGCTGACGTGTCCCAGCATGGCCTGGATAAAGCGCACGTCTGCACCGTTTTCCAGCATCAGGGTGGCCATGGTGTGACGGAACAAGTGGCAGCTCCCGCGCTTGCCAATGTCGGCCTGGTCGATGTATTCCCGCACCATTTGCGTTAATCGATTCGCGGTAAAGGCTTGGCTTAAGTGGGTCAGGAACAAGGTGCCTTCGTCGTCCGGCATGGTTAATGATGGCCGCACTTCGACCTGGTATTTATCGATCCATTTTAAAGCCCGCTCGCCGATGGGGATCATGCGGTCTTTTTTGCCTTTGCCCTGCCTCACCATCACGGTGCCGCGCTCTGTATCGATGTCGAACAGTTTTAAATTAATTAATTCCATTCTTCGCATACCGGTTGAGTACAGCGTTTCCAATATGGCGCGATCTCTTACACCGGTCGGCGTCAAGGTGTTGGGCTGGTTGATAATGGTTTCCGACTCGGCCACCGTTAATATATTTTTCGGTAACCGTCGCTCAAGGCGTGGCAAGTCCAGGTCACTGGCGGGGTTGTACAGGATGTAATTTTGTCTCGCCAACCATTTAAACCAGGCTTTAATGGGCGCTACGCGCACATGCTGGCTGCGTGTTGACAGCGGTTCCCCGTCACGTTCCTTGCGATACATAAACAGGTAACGCTGATAGCGTTCGATGATCGGCTTGGTAATGTCCGGCGGCTTTGTGATCCCGCGCTCGTCGCACCACTGGATAAAGTAGCGCAAGTAGACTTCGCGGTTTTCAATGGTTTTAGGGGAGTAGTTTTTCTCGGCTTGCCAGAGTAAAAACCGGCGCATGTAATTGAACAGGCTTTCCGGGTCGTTGGGGTCGCCTATTGGCGGGCGGGGTGTTTTCTCTCCTTTCTTCGCCACGGTTACAGCTCCATTACCGCGTTATGGTTACGGTTTGACGCAACGAGTTTTTCTACCGGATAAGTGCTTTCCGCTTCACTTTGCCCATTATTGCCGTTTACGCCTGTATTTATAGGGGTTTCAGGCAATCTACTACCAGGCTCCTTGGCCGCTACTTGGGGGCTACCTGGATACTCCTTGTTGGGTTTTGAATGCTCCTTCTTTTCGTCGTACTGGTGATTTTCGTTAAGTTTTAGCTCTTTCACATCGGCCAGGCCCATTAAAAACGTCTCACCATTTTTGCCTTCACCGCTGTACATCAGCTCATACACGAACGATTGCCCACGGCCACCGCGATGCACCAACACGTATTCCAGTTGCTCTAACTTTTTCATGTGCGTTTTGATCTGGAAGTCTGTCCAGCCCACAGTTTCGCGCACGTCCCGGCGGCTAAAGCGGTAATCTTGTTTTTCCAGCTTCAAGGCGGCGCAACGCGCTTTCACCATGTCGTTAATTAACATCAACAAGCGCCGCGTTTGTGGCGGTAATTCATCGAGAGTACGACCGAGTATTTCATTGGCCAAACGGTTGGCCGTGTCGATGTCTTCCGGCACCACTTCAATGTATTGCAGTGGCTTGCCGTGATGCGTCACGGTTTTTATGGGCCGTTGGTATTGGTGCAATAAGGCAATGGTGCGGATGAGCGTTAAGTACTTCATGTGATCGCGGCGTGAGCGGGTTTTATCGCTTAAAAAGCGCAACTGATTGGCGAAGGGGTTCACCACTTTTAACGGCCTTAGCAGGCGTTGTGCATTTCGATGCAAGCTAATAAGCTGCTGTTTTTCTTCATTCGCCAACAAGCCTTCCAGCATTTCACCCAGGCGTTGTTGCGAGTGGATCGCTTCGGTTTGTTCGCGGTTTTCATTGACCGTTAACACTAAACAGCGGTTCATGAGTTCTTCGTCAATGTCGATAGCCGTGGTGGTCAAGAACAACATCACTGGCCCTTCCACACGGTATTCCTGTGTGGTGAGATTCCCTGTCGTGGCATCCTTGCCCGTTGACGCAATGGTGATTTCCCCTTCCGACTGTAAAAGCTTTAACGCGTAGCTGGCATTCTCTGCGCCTTCCTCTTCGGCGATGGCCAGTATTTTGTTTTTAAGATTGGTTTCCCCCATGTAAAACAGGCTTTGCCCGGTCATGGCGGAGTACTGCACCCGCTCTTCTTCGGGCATTAAACTGAGAACGGCATCCATTAGGGAGCTTTTACCGGCAGCGCTACTACTTTGGATAATCACGGCCAGGGGTTTATCCAGTTTGCGACTGACGCCAGCCAGATAGCCAACCAGCTTATTGGTCTCTTCCCCAACCACCCCGGCGCGGTTAAAGTCTTCAAGAATGCGGCTAAGGAGTGAAGGGTCTTTCAGTAATTCGAGGGCTGCGCTTTGCTCTTCATCGCTTAAGTTCACCTTTTTTTCTTCGGATTCGAGTGCACCTTTGATTTGCTTTTCTTGCAGCTCTTCGAGTTTGAGCAGGACTTTGCCCAGATCTTTTTTGATCGCATCGTCTTTTAATCCCAGTTCGATACTGGCTTGTTTAATGTAGGCGGCGCGATGTCTTGCGCTGTAGATATCCAGCGTATCAACGTAAAAGTTATCGCTTCTGCTAACCAGCACGTTGACTTTGAGTTGGTCGTAACTCATATTTTTTGCGATGCCGCGAACACGGTAACGGCGGTCGCCCAGCGCTATAACGGTTTCATGCTCGCTGACTTCCGCACTCACATTATCGGCGGGTTCTGGCAGTGGTGAAGCGTTGGTGGTTTCGGGGATTGGTTCAACGTTGGGCTCTTCTGGCTCGAAGATTTCACCGATGTTGGGATCGAACGCCGGTTCAACGGTAACCATTTCTAATTGGCGTTCTGGCGCTTTACCTGCACCCATCCACTCGGCATTGCGTATCACCAGGCCAAGGCTTTTCTGTGCAGGTGTCACTTGCTGGGCATACTCGTTAACGTCCATGCCTTTGGGTAACAGGATTCTAAAGCAGTCAATGCCTTCGGCTTGTAACTTCTCCGCTAACTGTTCGGCCGCTTTGTTTCCCGCCTCGTCTCGGTCATAGGCAATGAGCACACGCTTGATGTCGTATTGTTTAAAAGCGGCTAAGTGGGAAGGCGTAAAACCGGAAGTGCCATAACTGGCGGTGACATTTCTAAAACCGTGAACCCAGAAGGTCATGGCATCAATGAGCGCTTCACAGAGGATGATTTCAGAAGAGGCTTTGAAGGCTTGGACATTCCACACGCCGTTATGCGGCCCCGGTAAATACAGGTGTTGCGCGGTGCCTTTCCTTAATCTCTGGCCTAATATTTTGCGGCCATAGACTTCACTGATGATGCCATTCTCATCGATGATCGGCACGACCAAGGAACCGTTAAAATGCTCGTGGCCGCTATCGCGTAAAATTCCTATTTCTTGCAGCTTGCCACGCAATTCCGCACCAGCCTTGCGATTCTTTTCTGGCAGGCGATAACCCAAGGTGCGATTGGCAAAGCCTAATTTAAAACGGTCTATTAATTCGGGATGTTCCAGGCCACGCGAGCGTAAATACTCTTGTACTTCCGGCGATTGCTTGAAGGTTTCGTGATAGTAGTCGATGACTTGGCGCAAAGCTGTTTGGCTATCAGCATTAGCGGCTAAGGGGGCAGTCAATTTTGTTGTGGTGTTTTTCGTCTTGGCGGTCGTACTGCTTTCAATCACTAAACCTAAGTCTTTTTGCAACATCTCACAGGCAAAGCGGAAGCTCACGCTTTG
>PCWT01000019.1 GCA_002796245.1 Gammaproteobacteria bacterium CG11_big_fil_rev_8_21_14_0_20_46_22
CATTGCACGATCGCCTATGCCCTCAGAACTTCCAGAAATCCTTGAATTGTTGGAACTGAAAATCCAGCACTAAATCTGGAAGTCAGGAGCTAAGCGTATCAGAGCAGCAAGCGATTTTTGCAGATAATGCTGCGCGTGTGTATCGCCTGACTTAGAGCCGTAAACGTCTTTTCTCAATGAAAAGGGCTCAAAAAAGAGCCCTAAAAAAATACTGACGATCGACTTGGCGGCTAGAAAGGAATGTCGTCGTCGAATTCACCGGCATCAGGTGCGCTGTGTTGTGGCGCGCTTTGTGATGGCGCGTTACCGCTGTGCGCTCCCCCTTCTTGCCCACGACCGGAAAGCATTTGCATTTCATTGCCAACAACTTCTGTGGTGTAGCGATCTTGCCCGCTTTTATCTTGCCATTTACGTGTGCGAAGTTCGCCTTCGATATAAACCTTGCTGCCTTTCTTAAGATATTGGCCGGCAATTTCACCCAGCTTATTGAACAAAACCACGCGATGCCATTCGGTGCGCGTTTGTTTTTCGCCAGAATCCCGATCTTTCCATGAGGCGCTGGTAGCGATGGAAAGTGTGGCCACAGGATTGCCGTTAGGCATGTAGCGAACTTCTGGGTCGTTGCCGAGGTTACCAATTAAAATGACTTTATTTACGCTGCCATTTGACATGTTATGCTCCTTGATTCATCGATTGAGTAAATGTCTGTTCGTCAAACACACGTTTATCGACCTTAAGATATAGTGTCTTTTCCTGATTGTCGATGACAAAATCATCGATGCCCTGGGTTTTTTTACACAGAGTATCGAGTGCGTCATGGTGCTCAGGAAGGTGGTAGATTTTTGTGCTTAAGTGGCGAACAGCCGGCATAAAGATTACCAGAACGAGCCAAAGCAGTGCAAGGATTAGGCCGAAAATAAACAGGGTGTCCACGCCCCCTTGGTGGAAAATCGCACCCCCCAAAAGCCCACCAAAAAAGATGCCTAAAAATTGTGAGGTCGAGAAAATACCGAGTGCCGCACCTTTTCCGGCTAAGGGCGCGGTTTTGGAGACCATGGAAGGCAGGCTCGCTTCCATGAAAATAAATCCTGTGAAATAAAACCACAATAGCACGGCGGTTAAGAAGCTCGAGCTATGCAAAGGCCATAACAAGCCTTGAGCCAGAGCAATAAAAACAATGGCTAGAATCATCATCTGTTTCATGCGGTCTCGTGCTTCGGCCAAAATAATCATCGGCACCATGCCAAAGAAGGATAAAATCATCACCGGCAAATACACTATCCATTCATGCCCCAGCGACAAGCCCGCATTTAAATGCAAGGTGATTGGCAGTGCGAGAAAGGTGACGGTGAGTGTAGCGTGCAATAAAAACACGCTGATATCCAGGCGCAGTAATTCAGGGTGGCGAATCATGCGAGACAAGCTTTTGCTGTTCACCCGCGTGTCTCTATGGCGTTTGATTTGCTTGCTGCTGGGCACAAGCAACCAAAGAATCAGCATGGCTAATAAGGCCAGGCCGCAGGTGAGGTCAAAGATACCCGAGATGCCGATCCAGCCGTTGAATAAAGGCCCGAGGACTAATGCGATACAAAACGATAAGCCAATCGTCATGCCCACAATCGACATGGCTTTTAGGCGGTGTTCATCTCGTGTGCTATCAGCGACGAGTGCGGTGAGCGTTGAGCCCACGGCGCCCGCACCTTGCACCGCGCGGCCGACGATGATACCGGTCATGCTGTGCGAGCTGCCGGCAATCAAGCTGCCCAGGGCAAATAAAGCTAGCCCAAGGAATAAGATCGGCTTGCGTCCGACACGGTCAGACAGTGTGCCAAAAGGAATTTGCAGCAAGGCTTGCGTTAAACCGTAGATACCGAGCGCTAAGCCAATCAAAAACGGCGTACTACCCGGTAGGCTTTTCGCGAAATAAGAGAATGTGGGGTAGATCATGAACAGCCCCATCATGCGAAAGGCATAAATTAGGGCAATGGATTGGACGGATAGGCGTTCTTGTGGGTTCATGCAATCTCTGTTTGAGTATTTTTCCAGGCTGGATCATAGCAGTTTGAGGCGGGGGTGTCAGCTGCTACGCTGCTAGTGTTCACCTTCGTTTCACTACAGCGACGGGCCCATGTTTCTAAGCTGCGCTTGTGTGGCAGTGATTTAGTTGGCAGTCGATGACTGATGGCTAATTCGATACCGACAGCGGCGTAATCCAGCGTTTAAAGAGCGGAATGAGTAAGGTTACAACAACAGCAAAAGCTAATGTTGTCCAGCCCAGCGTGGTGAACACGTGGCTAAAGCTTGGGTTGGTAACCAAAGGATTATGGCTTTTGCTTGGGCCGAGCGCCAAATTTGAAAGTTTGCTGGCGAGCACCGCGGCTACACCCGTGTTAAGTAACACGGTGCCCATGGTGATACTTTGCAAACGTTTAGGGACTAAAAGCCCGACCATAGAATATCCCACGGGTGAAATGCAAAGCTCGGCAAACGCCTGGAAAATACAGTAGAAGAACAACCAATAAAAAGTCACATAACCGGCATGGCTGGCTGCTTTGATACCCCAGGGAATAAAAAACAAACCAAGCGCGCAAAAGATCAGGCCGGCAGCATACTGGTGAGCCACAGTAATGCGTCGACCTTTGCTTCGAAGACGTTTGAAAAATATGGCCAATAAGGGTCCGCCGATAATGATGGTGAGCGAGTTAATGTTTTGAATCCAGCCCGGCATAATATCAACACCCATCACATGGCGGTTGACATTGTATTGGGCAAACAAGGTGATGCCCATCGGCGCAAGCTGATAGATGATGAAAAACATCAAGGCGGCGCAGAGCAATAAAAAGAAAGCCAGTAGGTTGCTGCGTTTTCGACCCTGATGACGAAAGGCTTGATATAAAATCCAGCCGTACATGAACACGGCGAAGGTCAGTACGATGTCATCACTTAAGCGAGCATGTTGCAAAAGATAATGCAAAGAGGGCAGCATGATAGCAATGACCAGTAAGCCCAGTAGGCGTGAGCGGCGCTTCTCGCTCAAGCTACGTTCTGCGTAGATAGTGTGCTTGTCTTTCATGGTGCGCCAGTTAATGGCGAGACAAAAGCCTGCAACGATGTTGATTAAGGCTGAGGCGATAAACAACTCTGAATAGTTGACCGACATTTGAAAGTAACCCACCAAGCTAAAGCCGAGCACGAAACCGATGTTCATGCCGCTATAGTTCCAAAAGAAAATGGCTTCGCGGCGTGGGTCGTCCGATTTAAACAATTGTGACAAGCTCATGTTGATGCAAGTGACAATCGTGCCGGTACCGACCAGCATGCCGGTTAGACCGTAGTAAAGCGCGTTAATGGTGGGGTGCGATAAAAACAAGCAGCCAATGAGTTGAAAAACAATGCCGATGGTGATGAGCCCGCGGTAGCTAAAGAGTCGCCCGCCGATAAAACCCGATAATAAATGCAGTGCAAAGTTGTAAGCGAAGTACACGCCCGTGAGTGTGTTAGCTGCTGTGCTCGGTAAGCCAAGCTTCTGGCGCATGTACAAGACCAGTGATGCAAATAAAACGGCAAAGCTGCAGGTTGAGAAAAGTTGGATGAAGTAAATAGCGACCACGCCTTTTGGCATGTTAAAGAGCGCCTGAAGTGGCGAGACTTTTTCTACCTTCTGTGAATTCATGTTTTATTGCCGCTTATCTACAAAGGGCTAACTGTAGTTGAATCCGCTAGCTTTGTCGATAGTCAAAGTTTTCAAGCAAGCTTGGGTTTTTCAGAGGCGCTCGGCAATGCGTTTCCCTTTGAGAAATAAATACCAATGTCTAAAAAAAGGTTAATCGTTAGGGCGAGGCAATAGAGTAAAGCTGGGTTTCTCAAGATATGGCCGCCTATAAAATCTGGCCATAGCTCAGGAAAAAACGCGTGTTTGCTTGCAATAATAGCTACATGGCTAAGATAGTTGATGGTAAGTTCTAATGTATGGCGGGATAAGCCTGCCGAGAGGAGTAAATTTTTTGCTATTTTATACAGAGTAAAAAATAAGGATGATAAAATACCGGTCAAAAAAAGTTGCATGGGGGTGTGCCAACCCAAGGCGTATCGCGTAAAAACAGCATAGGTCGATAAGACAAGTCCAATACGATGTTTGGCTAATGCCAGCCTGCTTTGATGTTGTGTGACTGAGACGGCAGCGCTGGCGTTTTCTATGGCTTCAGGCACTGCGGTAAACGCATGGCCAGAGGGAAATCCAGCTGTTTCACTAAGCGCACAAGTTTCTGATACTAGTACTGGGCGTTTGGTCAGTGAGCCTAGTGTGCCTATGTTGCCTGTGTGAATCATTGTGTTAATTCTGCCTTTTATGAGGCGCACACAGGCAAAGCTCGCAAGGCTTGAGTTGATTTCCTCCAAATAATGGCGTGCTGAGGGTGTTGAAAGCATGTAAAAAACCCTGCTTAGAATTGACCCCATGACCATGGGAAAAGCCAGTGTAAAAAAAGAAATGAAAGCATCAAACATATTGAGTAAATTAATGATGATTGAGTTTGAAACTACAGGTGCGCACGAGGCCCAGTAGCGTAAAATGAAACTACAGCCAGTATTGCATTCAGGTTCTGCTAAGTTTTCGTACAAATTTCGCAGTGTTACATTTAGGGCCATCATTGAAATACTGATGAGTAAGAGCAGGCCAGCGCTTGCATTTCTGCGCGCGAGTTTGCCTAGATTCACTGCAAAATAAGCCAGCTGTTTTTTTAACATAACATGCTTCACTAATACCCCATGCGGATTTCCCGCATAGGCAAAATCGTCTGGAAAAATAAAAACCCCTCGTCTCCTTGAGGTAAAGGGTTTTCTTTAACGCTCGGATTTTAGTTTGTCTTGGCCACACAGTGTGACGTTTTTAGCTGCGGGTAGTGTGACAAAGATCAACAGCCCAATCAAGGCTAAAATAAAAACACAGGCCCTAGCCACCAAGATCTCATGCATCGACGCATCTCTTTGAGAAATGGTATTTTTCTTTGCGCGATGGGGATCTGAATAATGACAAACACAGCATAGAGCCTTCGCCTTCAAATGTCGATTATGTTATAATCCCGCTCTTCTTTGTTGGAGTGTACCATGAGTCACATTCACATCCAGGGTGCGAAAACCCACAATTTAAAAAATATCAGTTTAAGCATTCCTCGCGATAAATTGGTTGTGATCACAGGGCTATCTGGTTCAGGTAAATCCTCATTGGCGTTTGACACTTTGTACGCCGAAGGCCAGCGTCGTTATGTGGAATCTTTGTCGTCTTACGCTCGCCAGTTTTTATCGATGATGGAAAAGCCGGATGTCGAGCAAATCGAAGGCTTGTCGCCAGCGATATCTATTGAGCAAAAATCCACTTCGCACAATCCGCGCTCCACGGTGGGCACAGTTACCGAAATTTATGATTACTTGCGTTTATTGTATGCGCGTGTGGGCGTGCCACGCTGCCCTGTGCACGATGAACCCTTAGAGGCGCAAACGATCAGTCAAATGGTCGATACGGTGTTGGGCCTGCCTGAAGACACGAAGCTCATGTTGCTCGCCCCTGTGGTGCAAAACCGCAAAGGTGAGCACGTGAAGTTATTTCAAGAATTGCAAGCCAAAGGTTTTGTGCGTGCGCGTGTGAATGGTGAGGTGTATGAGCTGGATGATGTGCCAAGCTTAGACCTTCGCAAAAAACATAACATTGAAGTGGTCGTCGATCGTTTAAAAGTCCGACCGGATTTGCAGCAACGTTTAGCCGAGTCGTTTGAAACCACGGTTGAGTTGGGTCAAGGTTTGGCAAAAGTGTTGTTGATGGATGATAACAGAGAGCTCTTGTTTTCAGCCAAATATGCTTGTCCGCATTGTGGTTATAGTTTAACAGAGCTTGAGCCGCGTTTGTTTTCATTCAATAGCCCTGCGGGTGCGTGTGAAACCTGCGATGGTTTGGGCGTAGAGCAAGTGTTTGACGAGTCGCGTGTGGTGCACGATGAAAATTTAAGCTTAGCGGGCGGCGCGATTCGTGGTTGGGATCGTAAAAATGTGTATTACTACGGCTTGTTGTCGTCTTTGGCCGCGCATTACGGTTTTGATATGACAGTGCCGTATAAAAAATTGCCGCAGAAAATTAAAGACGTGATTTTGTTCGGTAGTGGCGATGAAAAGATTGCTTTATCGTTTGATTCAAAAACGATACGTGATCGTAAGTCAAAGTATGAAGGTGTGATCCCGAATATGTATCGTCGCTACCACGAATCTGACTCTATTGCGGTGCGTGAAGAGCTTGCGAAGTACTTGATTTCTCGCGCTTGCGACACCTGCGGTGGCGCGCGCTTGAATCAAGCGGCTAGGCATGTGTTTGTCGGAAAACTACCGCTGCACCATTTAAGTGCTTTATCGGTGAGAGACGCGCAGCTTTATTGCCAGTCGCTCGCGCTGACCGGTCACCGAAAAGAAATCGCCAGCCGCATTTTAAAAGAAATTGAAGCGCGCTTGGGTTTTCTAATTGATGTGGGGTTGGATTATTTAACACTGGATCGCAGTGCGGAGACCTTATCCGGTGGTGAGGCGCAGCGTATCCGTTTAGCCAGCCAAATTGGTTCAGGCTTAGTGGGCGTGATGTATATTCTCGATGAGCCTTCCATTGGGTTGCATCAGCGCGATAATGAACGCTTGTTAAAAACCTTGCTGTACTTGCGTGATTTGGGCAACACGGTGATTGTGGTTGAACATGATGAGGATGCGATTCGTGCTGCTGATTACATCATTGATATTGGGCCGCGCGCGGGCGTTCACGGCGGTGAAGTGGTCGCTTGTGGCAGTTTGGATGATATTAAAAAAGCCAAGCGCTCGCTGACTGGCGAATATTTATCCGGCAAGCGGAAAATTGAGGTGCCTAAAAGGCGCACGCCGGTGGTGAGCAATCGCCAGTTAACCATTAAAAATGCACGAGAAAATAATTTACAAAATGTTACGGTAAATATTCCGATCGGCTTATTAACCTGTGTCACGGGTGTGTCAGGTTCGGGTAAGTCGAGCTTGATTAACGATACTTTGTACCCGCGTGCAGCCTTTGAGCTCAATCGTGCGAGTGCGTTAAACATGGGGGCGCACGACGGGGTGGATGGTTTATACATGCTCGATAAAGTCGTGGACATCGATCAGAGTCCGATCGGTCGTACACCGCGTTCCAATCCGGCAACGTACACTGGTTTGTTCACACCGATTCGTGATTTGTTTGCGGGTACACAAGAAGCACGTTCTCGCGGCTATAAGCCTGGGCGTTTTAGCTTTAACGTTAAAGGTGGGCGTTGTGAAGCTTGCCAGGGTGATGGCTTGATTAAAGTCGAAATGCATTTCTTAGCGGATGTGTACGTGACCTGTGATGTTTGCCAGGGCCGTCGCTATAATCGCGAAACCTTAGAGGTGACCTACAAAGGCAAAAACATTCATGAAGTTTTGGATATGACAGTGGAAGATGCGGCCGTGTTTTTTGAGGCCGTGCCGGTGATTCACCGAAAGCTTGAAACCTTGATGGCGGTCGGCTTATCGTATATTCGCTTAGGGCAAAGTGCGACAACGCTCTCGGGCGGTGAAGCACAGCGCGTGAAACTTTCGCGTGAGTTATCGAAGCGCGATACCGGCAGTACCTTGTACATTCTGGATGAGCCAACCACTGGCTTACATTTTGAAGACATCGCTCAGCTTTTGGATGTATTACACAGCTTGCGTGATCGTGGCAACACGGTGGTGGTGATTGAGCATAATCTCGATGTGATTAAAACCGCGGATTGGATTGTGGATTTGGGTCCTGAAGGTGGCAGTGGCGGCGGTATGATCGTGGCTGAAGGCACGCCAGAATCAGTGGCTATAAACAAAGCTTCGCATACGGGACGGTTTTTAAAGCCTTTGCTTGCCAAGCTGTAAACGACTAAAGCTTATCGCAAGTAACATCAATAATGCTGCGCTCATGATGTATAGGCAGTATAAGAAATTATTTTGCCACTGTGCTTGAATCAGCAAAAATAAACTCGGGCTGAGCCCGCCTAATAAGGCCGCACCTAGACTGTATGCCAGAGATACGCCACTGTAGCGATAGCGTGTGGGAAATTGTTCGCTTAAAAACGCGGCCATGGGCCCGTCACAGGCTGAAAGCATACAGGCTAATATAATCACCGCTGTTAACCAAAGTATCGGGTTTGTTGTACTAAATAATTGCAACACAGGATACAGTCCTAGCAGCAGCAATAAAGCGCCAAGTGAGAGCGTGTTTTTTCGGCCAAGGTAATCAGAGGCTGCGCCCCAGGCGATCGCAAAACACGCTTCTGTGAAGGCTAGAGCACTGGCTAAGCATAGGGCCTTGGTTTTGTTAATGTGCCATTGGTCTTGAAGGTGTGTGGGTAGGTAGACTTCGATCATCACAATGCCCACCCCCGTGCAAGCACAGATAGCAATCGTCGTGAGTAAGCTTATGCCTTTTTCGCGAATCAATGCCTGCAGTGGAAGTTTACTGATGGTTTGTGCTTGCTGAATCGCTAAGAATGCCGGCGACTCGACAAGGCTGAGTCGAAGATAGCTGCCTAAAAGCCCAATGATTAAGCCTGCTAAAATAAAAGGCCAGCGCCAAGCGGCGAGTCCCAGTGCGTGCGAGCTCAATACGCTGTTTGTGCCGAGTACTAGCGTGGAAGCTGCGAAGATGCCAAAGCCTGAAGCGCTGGTCGTTAAGCCTGAGACTAGCCCTCTTCGTGTTTCAAAGGTTTCAAATAAATACGTGCTGCAGCCGCTGTATTCGGTGCTAACAGATAAACCTTGCGCTATTCGGCACAGTAACAGCAAAAAAGGTGAAAACGCGCCTAGCTGTTGGTAGCTGGGTAATAGACCAATGAGTAGTGTCGAGATGCTCATCATGATTAAAGTGGTGGTGAGTACTTTTCGCCGGCCGAAGCAGTCGGCTAAGTGGCCGAAAAGAAGGGCGCCGAAGGGTCTGACGATAAAGCTCGCAGCAAATAAGCCCCAAATCATCAGTGTCGCGATTTCGGGTTTCTCTGTGGGGAAAAATACGTGTTCAATATAGGGCGCTGAAAAGCCGTAGAGCGTGTAGTCAAAATATTCGAGAAAGATGCCAGACAGTAGGGCGAGGTATGTTTTAGTGATTTTCATCGATCAGGCAAAAAGCTTCGCGAATCAGCGATGGCGATAAACGCGCGGGTCTGACCTTATCAAAACCTAAGCTGTAAGCGCGCCGAATCAGTTCATCTTCACGGTACAGCTTGCTAAACTGCGCCCAGACAAGCTCGTTATCGTTTTTGCCCAGGATATCTTGGGTTTTTTTGATGCGCGTGGCATCCAGAATATGGCGGTTGCAGCCGAGATAGTTCGATTCACTGTCTTTCCAGTAAATCAGGTCGCTGGACGCATCCAAGATTTGCTGGTAATCATGTAGTTGCTTAATATCCATGTTGGCACCACCGTTTTCTACGTTATTCTATTCTAGGCGAGCTAGCTTAACAGAGTCTTAAAGGCATGATCGAAATCCAATCTCATGCCTGCCTATCTGAAGCTTTCTGCTGTGTAGCGCCGATCAAGATCCAGGGCGTCTAGAAAATCATCGTCATGTGAAACCACGATTAAACTGCCAGGATAGTGTCTTAGAATTTGTGTGACGTGTTCTTTGGTTTCTAAATCAAGGTTGTTCGTGATTTCATCGAGTATTAACAGTTTAGGCGAGCGCGCGGCAATTAAGCATAACGAGAGTCTCGCTTTTTCACCGCCGGATAATTGTGGGATAGGCGTGTTAACGGCTTCATTTTGTCTAAACAGGAAGTCACTGAGGTGTTGCCTGATACTGGTTTGATCCCAGTGCGAGCAAAGTGCTTCTAAAGCTTCGATGACTGTGCGATCTTGATTAAGCGTGTTGTAGTGCTGATCCAGATAGCCGATGCCGTGAGCTTCAGGTAAACGCCAATCGCCTTGTCTGCTGACTTCTTTGTTTTGCAGTAACGCCTTGAGTAGTGTGGATTTTCCGGAGCCATTCTCGCCGGTGATCGCCACGCGCTCACTCGCTGACACGCTGAGGTTAATATCATTTAAAAGGCAGGGTTGGTTTTTGTAGCCGAGGCTTGCGTGACGCACGCTGAGTATTTCGCCGCGTGAGCTTTGCTCTGCATCAAGATGAAATGTGGGTAGAATCACTTCGGGTAGGCGTAACTCAGCGAGCTGCTCGTTCAGTGTTTGTCGTTTGTCATCAATGGCGGCTTTTTTTCTGCCAGTGGTTTGTTCGGCCCGTCTGGCTTTTGCATGGCTAGTGATGGTGGGCCATTTCCTATTGCTAACACTTTTCTCGCCTTTGCGTTTGCTCTTTGTGGCACGCTGTTGTTCTCTCATCAGCTGTTCGTGCGTGTCTTTCTTCTCGCGCTTGAGTTGGTCCAGTTGTTTTTCAATGTGCTCACGCGCATGTTTAATTTTTTGAATATAATCTTCGTAATGCCCGGAGAAAGTGTGGATTTGTTGGTTATCAATATGCCACAAGGTATCGGCGCATTGTTCAATTAAAGTTTTGTCGTGGGTGATCATAATGATCGTGCCGTAGTAGTGCTTTAACATGCGTATTAAGCTTTTGCGATTATTGCGATCCAGGTGATTTGTGGGTTCATCGAGCAGTAGTGCATTCGGCTGTAAGGCTAATGCTTCGGAAAGACGCTGATTAAACCGTTGTCCACCGCTAAGTTCGTGGTAATCATCAATGGTTTGTTCCACATAGCCGATCGTTACATCCTCGGGTACGATGACTTCACCGCTGCTGGGGTCAAGTTGTCCGCGCAGCAGTTTCATTAAACTGGATTTGCCACTACCATTTCGCCCGATAATGGCAATACGCTGGCCTGGATAAATTTCAGCTGAAAATTCATCGAAGCAACATTGGCTGCCGAAAGAAAGGCTAATGGTATTTAGAAGAATGGGGGTGTGCATCGTGTCTCTCTTAAATCATTGGGGTTCGAGGGTTCAAGCCTAGGCTTGGTCGATTGCCCAATTGCGTGGGCAGATTTAAGCGAGTGTGTTCATTGCGATGCAGTATCCGTGTTTAATGCCGTGAGAGGATTGTACTTTTTTTGCCCGAAAAGTCAACGACTGGCTTCTGCTTTTCTGTAGGCGTGCATGAGGATGAGTGTGAATACATTGAGAATGAGCATGCTGATGGCCAGTGGTAGTGCTGAATACGTTATCACCAAGCCCATGATAAAGCCTGTGATGGCAGCTAGCGTGAAGCGTGTTGTGCCAATGAGTGATGAGGCCAGTCCGGTGTGATGAACCACGTGTTTAAGTGCCAGCGCAATAATCTCTGGGTAAAGCAGTCCGATGCCGAAAGTGACGATGAACGAGGGAGCGGCGATGCTAAAGATCGATGGTTTAAGGGTTAATGCAATGAGCATCACACATGAGCCGCTCAGTGTTAATGTCATGGCGATTTGCATAATGTGCTGATCACTCAGTTTTTCTTTCAATCTATTTAGAGAAATAGAGCCTAGAATCAGTGCTGCAGCATTCACTGCAAAAAAGTAACCGAATTGACTGGGTGGCAAGCCGTAGAGTTTGATGTAGATGAACGATGAGGAAGAAATAAAACAAAACATGGCTGAGAAATTGGTACTAGCCGCCAGGGTTGGGAGTAAAAAGGGGATGGATTTTGTTTGTTCAATGTAGGCGGTGATTAAATGTTTGGCTTTAAGCGGTCTTCTTATTGCCTTGGGGTGGCTTTCTTGAATAAAAAATGTGGCAAAAAATAACATGGCGCCGTAGATGGCGAGAAAGTAAAAGTTCGACTGCCAGTTAATGCGAGCTAACAAATAGCTGCCGATGATGGGCGCGATCATGGGGGCCAGCATCATGATGCTCATGATTCTACTGAGCGCATTCGAGACGGCTTTCGGTTCCTTAAAATGATCTTTCACGCTTGCCGTTGCCATCACAATGCCTGCGCAGGCACCCAGGGCCTGAATGATTCTTGCGATAATTAGGCTTGTGATGTTTTGGCTGACTGCGCATAGTAATGAGCCTGCGATGAATGTCATAAGGCCGGTGAAAATGACCGCCTTTCGGCCAATACGGTCTGACAGCGGCCCCCAAATAAGCTGCATCACCGCGAAGCCGACAAAAAATAATGACAGTGTCAGCTGAACGTTAGCTGCGTGTGTGTGAAAGCTTTTTTGAATAATCGGCATTGAAGCCAGATAGATATCGGTTGAAAATGGCGCGAAGGCTGCAAGTGCAGCAAGGTAAGCTGTAAAGAAAATCTGATTTCTTTTGTTCATGTCGGCTAGTCTACGGCGTTATGGCGGTAAGGCAAGTGCATAGGCATGTGCGGCTAAATCCAGTAGAATGCCCGCATTAATGTTGAGAGATTGATGATGGATCTGGCCCTTTGCTTGTTTAAATATTTTCCTTATGGCGGTTTGCAGCGTGATTGCCTGAAAATAGCCAAAGCGGCCTTGGCCAAGCAGCACCGTGTGACGTGTTATACCATGGCTTGGGAGGGTGAGGTGCCCAAGGGTTTGCTGGTGAAGCTTATCGATGCTAAGGGTGCAAGCAATCATCAGCAGTGTTTGAATTTTTCTAAACAGTTAAGCGCATGTTTGGCTGAAGCTAATCATGATGCGGTGCTCACCTTTAATCGCGTGCCCGGTTGTGATTTTTATTTTGCGGGTGATCCTTGTTTTAAAGCAGAGCTAAATAATAAAAAGCATGCTGCGCTTAAAAAGCTTTTGCCGCGCTACCGCACGTTTTTGGATTTAGAAAAAAACGTGTTTGCTAAGGATTCTAAGACGCATATTCTGCTTTTAAACCCAGGTCAAAAAACCATTTTTCAAGATTATTACCAAACGCCTGACGAGCGGTTTCATGTGATTCCGCCTGGGATTGCTAAGCCCGCTGAATCAATATCTAAGGCGGATGCGAGGCAAACGTTGAGTTTGCCTATTCCTGCTGACGCGACTTGGTTGTTGATGGTGGGGCATGATTTGCAGCGAAAAGGCTTGGATCGTAATTTACACGCTTTGGCGTATTTATCGAAAGCCTTGGATCAGAAGGTCTACCTTGTAGTGGTGGGTGCGCATAAGCTCGATTATTTTAAAAAAATGGCTCGGGCCTTGGGTATTGAAGAGCGTGTCTGCTTTTTGGGCAACCGCGATGGCGCGTATGAGCTCATGCAGGCGGCTGATCTTTTGTTGCATCCGGCTTATCAGGAAACCGCGGGCATGGTCTTGGTCGAGGCCTTGGTCAACGGTCTGCCGGTGATGTGCACAGAAGATTGTGGGTACGCGTTTCATATTACAGCGGCTAAAGCCGGCGAGCTTATCAGTCAAAATCCGTTTAGTCAGGTTGAGTATAACGAGCGACTGCTTGCGGCTATTCAGGCTTTGCCGAGCTCTGATTGGTCGCGTCATGCGCTAGCCTATGTTGAAGGCCAGAAATTCCACGATATGCCGGGTGAGGTGTTGGGTTTGTTGGAGAGTTTTTCCCTCAAAACTTGAATGTGTTCGTCATTGATAATGCCTGGCCTTTGCCGCGCTAGGCATCTGAATAATTGCAGGCATTCTTTAATGCCAGCTATGCAAATTATGATGACTGCCTCAACAGAAAATTTCGAAGAAACCATTGGGGCGTGTTGACGATTGTAAGCTGTCAGCTTACAATCGTCAGATGTACATTAAGCGCGACATTACATCCCGACTAGCTGAAAATAGAATGCCGGTACAGTTTGTTATTGGGCCTCGTCAGTGCGGAAAAAGCACGCTACTTTCACATATTGGCGAAGCTTCGTTTAAAGAAGTTACCTTTGATGATTTACAATTACGAAATTTGGCTAACCGTGATCCGGCCTTATTTTTAGAACAGTTCGCGCCACCTGTTTTATTGGATGAGGTGCAGTATGTCCCTAATCTTTTCTCTGAAATCAAACGACAAGTTGACCTTTTAAAGAGGCAACGCTTGAAAGACGGAAAATCCTTAATAACCTCGTATCGCATGACGGGCTCAAATCAGTTGTTGATGGACAAGAATATCAAAGAGAGCCTGGTGGGGCGTGCGAGCTATTTTTATTTGAATACGCTAACTGTGCATGAAATTCAACAAGCCTTGGTTTTGGCGCCTGTTCATAGCATTTTATTCAAAGGAGGATGGCCAGAGCTTTATATTGATCCAGCTTTATCGCCTGTTCAATACTTAAATGATTACATTCGTAGTTACATTGAAAAAGATGTGGTGTTAAGTGCAGGTGTCCAGAAACAAGGGGCGTTTAATATTGTGCTAGGTTTGTTAGCGGCTCGAACGGGCATGCTCTTGGACTATGCCAACATTGCAAAAGCTAGCGGTGTTCAAGCGGTTACGATTAAGGAATGGGTCAGTATTTTGCAACGAACCACATTGGTTTACTGCTTAAAACCTTATGCAAGTAATCTAAATAAGCGCTTGACCAAAACGCCTAAGTTTTATTTTTTAGATACAGGCTTGGCCGCTCGTTTACAGGGTTGGCAGGACTGCACACCATTATTAACAAGCCCACAAGCAGGCGCGTTATTTGAAACCTTGGTTTTTGCTGAAATTTTTAAATTCATACAAAATTACGGTAAGGGTTGGCAGCTTTATATGTGGCGCACGAAGGAAGGTGAGGAAATTGACTTTCTCATCGTAACCCAATCTGGGAAAGTGATTGCACTAGATGTTAAAATGAGCATACAAAACGTTCAACCCATTCAATTACCTTCGAGCTTTAAGAAATTATTTCCTCAGGTGGAAAACATTACGTTAGTCACCTTCGGCAGTGAAAAGTTTCGCTTGTCGAAAGAGTGTGATGTGGTACCACTGGCTAAGTTACATGATTATTTGTTAGAGGTTTGAGGTTTTTCGCCATACAGTTTAACAAAGCGATAGTGGCTCCATGCTTCTTAGTCAGAAATGGCGGCCTCGCAGTAATACACGCCAGCGAGCGATAAGGTATGAGTTTAAAAAGCCACCGGTAAGAATGGAGGCGAGTAATACCCTACGGGCGACTTTTAATTTGGCGGAGAGGACGAGATTATTCGCCCCCTCCCTGGGGCTCACCCCTTCGGGACGCTTCGCGTTCAAATTTGCTCCTGCGTTTGCCTCAACCTAACCAAGAAACTCAGCTGCTAGCGTCCATATTTGCACGCCACGCAATCTTCTTCGCTTCGCCATGAAAGTGATCATGACTCAGCTCAGGAAATCACGTGACGCACAAATCTGTTAGCTAGCAGCTGAGTTTCTTGACTAGATTGAGACATTTGTCGACCTCTCGATCAAACGCGTTGCGTTTGCGAGAGTTCTCATCTTTCCTTCCGCCCAAACAAAAAACCGCCTCACGGCGGTTCTTTATTTTGGCGGAGAGGAAGAGATTATTCGCCCCCTCCCTGGGGCTCACCCCTTCGGGGCGCTTC
>PCWT01000020.1:0-1465 GCA_002796245.1 Gammaproteobacteria bacterium CG11_big_fil_rev_8_21_14_0_20_46_22
ACTACGATATATGGTACACCAACCTGGCGAGCAAGCAAAATATGCTCTCTTGTTTGAGGCATTGGTCCATCTGCAGCAGAAACTACTAATATAGCTCCATCCATTTGAGCTGCACCTGTAATCATGTTTTTTACATAGTCAGCATGTCCTGGACAGTCAACGTGTGCATAGTGTCTTGTTGGTGATTCATACTCAACATGAGCTGTAGCAATAGTAATACCACGTTCGCGCTCTTCTGGAGCTGCGTCAATTTGGTCTACTGATTTATCTTGAGAAATATAACCTTTAGCACTCAATACCTTAAGAATTGATGCTGTAAGAGTTGTTTTTCCATGATCAACGTGGCCGATTGTACCTACGTTAACATGGGTCTTATTACGTTCAAATTTGTCTGCCATATTATATTATATTTTGAAGTTTGTATTTTTAGATTAGGTTATTGACGTCTAATAACCTAACGCTTCTAAAAACTACTACCTTTCATTTATTTAATTTTAGCAAAATTATTTAACAAAACTGAAAGTTATTATAACACAATTACTTTTTTCTTGCAAGAGTGTTATTTTTAGCTAATTTTAGAGTAATTATTCTAAAGGTTCTAAATAATATCTTTCTTCTTCCATTAAATTATCACTTATTTCATCTTTTATGTCCTCACTTGACTCTTCTAATACTGTCTTATTATCTACATTATTTTTTTCTTCTGCTCGCCATTTTGCTATGTCTTCATTTACTTTTTTCATTAATTCTATCTCATCAATATCACTACCTAATTCTACCTTGTTTGTATGATTATTTTCTTCAAATGTTTTTACACTACCACAATCGCAATCTGCACCGCAACAACTATCAACATCTTCTATATAACTTAGTGCAAATAATTCACCAGTTTTTTCATCAACTAATAACACTTCTCCTTGTTGTTTTGCTATATTCTTTAAACGTTTTAATAAATTATTTTTTTCACCCATATAATTATTATTATTTATTTTTTACCTGAGATAATCTCTAAAGCTACATTCTTAGGAACTTCCATATATTTATCAAATTCCATAGCATAACTTGCACGTCCCTGACTCATAGAACGTAGATCTGTTGCATAACCAAACATCTCTGATAATGGCACCTGTGCATCAATTATTTTTACACCGCCTCTTTCTCTCATTTCTTGTATTTGTCCACGTTTTGAATTTAAATCTCCAATTACATCACCCATAAATTGTTCTGGTGTTGTAACTTCCACTTTCATAACTGGTTCTAAAATAATTGGTGTTGCTTTTTTAGCTGCTTCTGCAAATGCCATAGATGCTGCAACTTTAAATGCTACTTCTGAAGAGTCTACGTCATGGTAAGATCCATCATATACTGTAGCCTCAACATCTATTACAGGATAACCTGCTAATATACCTTTTGTAGTTGCTTCTTTAACACCTTTTTCTATTGCAGGAATATATTCTCTTGGAAT
>PCWT01000020.1:1475-16992 GCA_002796245.1 Gammaproteobacteria bacterium CG11_big_fil_rev_8_21_14_0_20_46_22
ACAATATTACTCGCTGTATTCGTTGTATTTGTTGTGGTGTTTACAACCACGGGAAGAATACTCGCCGGCAAAAGTGTATTCATCGTGGCAGCGTTGCTTCCGGTCGTCGTCATAGCACCTGTGGTAGCACCGGCAACAGCCCCAGCACCGACACTGGATGCAATAGCAGCACCAATACCGGCAACCGTGGCACTGGCCAACAAACCCACACCCATGCCGCCCACAACCGCGCCCGCTATGCGGTGTCGAATCAAGCTTTTTTGATTCGCCTTAACGAGCGACTCAAACTCACCCTCTAGCCCAATGGGCGCGCCCTCTTTGAACAGGCGATAAAACAGATTCAAACCGGTAAAAAAAGCACGTGCCTTATCGATTCGCGCGGGTAATATTTCATGAAGATAAGCGGTCAAGCGCTGCCGAAGATGAGCCTCATCCAGCATTGCGTTTTGTATCTCAACAAGCGAAACATTATCCAGCAAACCGTCAAAATCAGCCAAAATCTCTGAAAGACACTCATCGGATGCGTAGTTTTCCTCTATCTGCCTGCGCTCATGAGCACAATCATCGCCTTCAAACAATGCTTTAAAAAGGCGAAAAAGCCCGTCGGGTTTGTATTGTTGAATTAAGCGATTACCAATAGCACCAATCTGAAGTTTACATAAAGTCACAAGACGCTCTTCGTCGCTCACAAACAACGTTGAAAGAATAAGAGCGAAAGCCTCTTTAGTTTTTTCTGTGATCGCCTCACCACCACGAAGACTCAAAGGGGTGAACATACCATTGTGTTTGCCAAAGTAGCAGCCCTTGAGCACAACCGAACAACTAGAGAAATCAGCACGCAGTTGCGCCAAGCCCCGGATAAACTCATCAATCGCATTTTTCGTTGCGATCAGGCCCACAGGCTTCAACTCAAACCTAACCCACTTAGCAAGCTTATTGATATTAAAATCTTCACTGATGGCCGCAAAAATAAACTGCCCCACCAAGTCTTGCCTTGCCCAAGGCTCAACCAGCGATGACAATCGTTTAAAGCACTCAAGGTCATAGCGCTCCCTCAACGCTTGAGGTAAGCGCGCAAAGTACCCCCCTAAGAAATCGCTATTGGACTGACCGGGGATGTATTTTTGAGTGAGCAAGCCCGCAAGAGCCTGCCTATAAACCAAAGACGCCTCAGGGTTTTGAAATTTAGCGCGAGGCTCAACCGAGCAACGGCTTTCCGAAAGATAACAAGCCTTAACCTCAAAAGACTCTCCCGTCACATCTGCGCGCAAACTTGCCAACGTAATGATAAACTTATCAATCGCTTTTTTCGTCTCAAATCTTGTGACCACCCCAAGAGCGCTCTTGATAGCCCGCGCCACTTCGGCGAACGATTTATCGGTATCCAAAGCCATTAACATCAGTCGACCTATAGCTTCCTGTTTTACCCAGGGCTCAATAAGCATCGCCAATTTTTTGAAAAACTCCAAAGAATACCTTGCATTAATTTCTTCAGACACTCCAAATTTCGACACAAGCGGCTGAACAGCCTCTAAATCATCATTGACCATGCTCTTTACTCCTAAAATCCTAAAATATGAGGTTCCAAGAGCCAAAGGCTGTTATTATTCTGTCAGCTCCGGAACCGAGCTTATTCTAAGCTTTTTAAACAGGATTATTAGGGGTAAAATCCCCCTATTGCACCGTCAGCTTTGGTAGAAAAGATGAGTCACATTCTCCAACAGTTTATACGAGCCTCCAATCCAGAAGAGCTACACGATATCGAGCAAGGAGAGCACCAAGGCCTATACTTTCATGTTTTCTGGAAAAACCGTCGGCACCAGTACTGTGGCGCCAACAACCGCCTTATTCATGACTTCGGCTTGCGCGATCCAAAAGACATCAAGAACCACAATAACCTTGATTTCTTTACCTCCGAAATAGCCTCCAGCCTTGAAGTCAACGATGAGAAAGTACTGCGCGATAGAAAAGCCTGCATATTCTTTGAATCAGGCAGATTAAACCATAATGGAAAATTTCTGCACGGCATTACACACAAAATCCCTTGGTTTACTCGATCAAACAAACTTATTGGCATCATGGGGCTTTTTCTTGTCGCACCTGAATCAAGAGTTGATCCCAAAAACAGGGCTTCGCTCAGCGATCGACAAATCGACTGTCTTTACCAACTGGTAAGAGGGCACAGCACAAAAGGCATTGCAAAACAACTGGGGCTCTCACCCAGAACCGTAGAACACTACCTGGAAAGCATCAAAATTAAACTCAATGCTCAGACACGCCAGGAACTTGTTGAAAAAGCCTTAAGCATTGACGCCATCAAGTTGCGACTCACCCTACTTTAAAGCCAAAACACAGGCCTTGCGGTTGACAGCTCCGCCCAGAACACATACCTTTATATACGTTCTTAAATCAAGCGCTTAACATGTTCAAAAGAGCCACAATTCAGTGTCTACTTCTGGGGCTCTTCTCGGCTGCGGCCTTCGGCAACACGCTACCCGAGAAAAAAAACATTCACTTTCGTTATACCGTTACCGGTATCGATAACGCTTTGCTCAAAAATGCGAATGAGCGACTACGGGTGATGCTGCAAAGTGTCAAACCCGTACTCAAACGTCACGCCGCGCGCCAGCTCTACCGAGCCGGCAAAGAAGAAATCACGCTGGCCCTACAACCTTACGGCTACTACCAGCCCACCGTTGATGGCGAATTAAAACAAGAAGGGCAAGATTATGTAGCTAACTACACGGTTCAGCAAGGCGAGCCTATTCACATCCAAAGCTTAAATGTTCTGATCAAAGGCCCAGGCAGAACAAACCCCGCCCTTCAAAAGACACTGAAAAACATTCCGCTCAAACAAGGCGATGTCCTTGAAGTCTCGAAATATCAGCGCAGCAAAGTTGACTTAATCAATACAGCTCGCACACAGGGCTACATTAACGCGCAATTCAAACATGACAGCGTCAAGGTCAACTTAATTCATTACCAAGCCAATGTTGAAATGGTGCTGGAAACGGGTCCACGCTATTATTTCGGGCCGATTGCGCTTAATCAAACGCCGCTTAACCCTAACTTCCTAAGGCGCTTTTTAAATTTTAAGCCAGGTGAGCCCTATAACCCTCAAAAACTCACCGACCTGCAGTCAACGTATGCCGGCACAGGGTATTTCAGAAGCATATCCATTACACCCTCACCCGACCACAAGACACACAAAGTCCCAGTCAAACTTAACTTTGAAATGAATAAGAAACACATGTACCAAATCGGCTTGGGTTACGGCACAGTGTCAGGCATTCGACTTTCAGGCGCAGTCAACTGGCGTTACATCGGACAATACGGGCACAAATTTAAACTATCAGGCTTATGGTCTCGCACCTATTACGATCTAAGCGCGCAATACCTTATTCCTGCGCACAACCCAGTGACGTCGTACTACACACTCAACGCATCGGTGTACATCATGCAAGCGAACAATGATGCAAAAGCTTACGTCGGAAAATTTGGCCCAGGTTACTTATGGCAAATGGATAAATGGACCTTCGAAGGTTACCTCTGGTACCTCAATGAAAGCTGGCGACTCAACGGCAATGAAGACTACCAAAGCGGTCACCTCATCATGCCAGAAGTTAAAGCCACACGGCTTAGCACACAGAACATTGTGAGCGTTGAAAATGGTTCGCGCTACCAATTTATTATCAGCGGCGCGTACAAAAATCTTTATTCCGCCGCATCTTACCTTTCCTCACGGTTTAATTTTAAAGGCATCAAAACCTTGGGCGTCGGCAACCGTTTTATTTTAGGCTTGCAACTTGGCGCAATTGCCGGCAGCCAATATAACAATATTCCCTTATCACAACGTTTTTTTGCCGGTGGTGATAACAGCATTCTAGGCTTTGATTATTTGGGTATTGGCCCTGGCCGATACCTAACCGTAGCCAACACTGCCTATCAACGAAAAATTTACGGCGATTTTTACGCCCAAGTGTTTTACGACCTTGGTAATGCGTTTGTCAGCTTTGATAATTACAAACACAACTTAAACCGCACTGCAGGTCTAGGCGTGGTTTGGCGAACACCCGTGGGCGATTTGACCGTCTACTGGGCCAAGATTCTAAGCAAACAAGGTCAGCCCAATCAGTTTGGTTTTAGCCTGGGGCCTGAACTATGAAGCGCTTAAGCTTATCGATTGCCACCGTTGCAATTTTTTTGATTGCCTGGGTTTCACTCATGCTTTCAACGACCGCCGGCCTTCGTACTGTCGTCACAATCTGCAAAGGGCTCGTACCCGGCACTTTAAATGTTGCACAAATCCATGGAAAGCTACTCGGTGAAGCTCGACTCTCAGGCATTCAATTCAAAAGCGACAGCTTAAATCTTAATATTAGCGATGTCGATTTTGATTGGAGGCCTCGCGATCTTCTCGCTTGGCATCTTCATATCAACAAAGCCCATGTTAGCGGTGTTGATATTCGCGAGCTTAAACCCAGCGAAACAAAAAATAGTGAAAAAACCGAAAATAACCATAACGGTGATTTCTCCCTGCCAATTCCTATTACCTTGAACGATATAAAAATTACTGATTTTCGTTTTATCAGCGCCGACAAAAGCCGCACAGAATTACAAAGCTTATCGATTAAAAAACTCACCGCAAGAAAGACACTCAACATAGACTCACTATTTATTCAAGCCAAGCCAAACACGCTTGCCTTAAACGGCCAGGTTGAACTTATTGCACCGTATAAAATGAGTCTCGACGGCAAATTCAGTAACACCAGCCCCGTGGAACCCACGCTTAAAGGCGATTTTAATGCAAAAGGCGATCTCGCCCACACTTTGAACATTAACATTCACAGTGATCCCAAAAAAGCCTTTGATGCCAACATTGTGCTTAAACAACTCCTAGACCAAGGACAGATGAACATTGAGGCACACTGGCAGCAACTCACCTGGGCCATAGACCCTTACCGCTATGTACAAAGCCAGTCTGGCAAACTATCCGTCAACGGAAATTTTGACGACTATAAAACCCAGCTATCGACTGAGCTTGGCGGCAACATCCTACCTAAACTGGGTGTGCAACTAGAAGGCACGGGCAGCCGAAACCACTACACCGCCAATACATTGAACATAAACAGCGCGGCCGGCGTCATCACCGGGCAGTTTAGTGTCGCGTGGCAACCGATCGTGAAGTGGCATGCGAACATAAATCTTTCCCACATCAATCCCGGCGTACAATGGGCCGCACTGCCTGGCGATATCAGCGCAAACATCAAAACCGATGGCAGCTATAGTGACGCGCTCAACTTAACAGCTTCACTGTCAGGCTTGCGCGGCCAACTACAAAATCTACCCTTATCCGGTCAAGCACAGCTAAGCATCGAAAACAAGGTCATTAATATCAAGCCATCGCGGTTAACGATCGGGCCGAATAGCTTCCAAGCAAAAGGGCAGCTTGGCCCAAGCAGCAACTTTCAATGGACGATGAATGCGCCGAATATGGCGCAGGTTTACCCAAACTTTAAAGGGCAACTAAAAAGTGCCGGCAGCCTAACAGGCAAACTCTCTCACCCCATTATCAACGGAAATATCCATGCCAATGATCTAAGGCTCTTCGACCTCAGCGCCGAATCAGCGAACATCAAAGGCCGCCTCGACACCAGCTTTAAGAGTTACTCACACTTTTTCTTAAACGTTAAGCAAGCACACTACCAAAGCCTTCATATTAAAACCGCTTATACCTCCATCAAAGGTGATATGAACTCTCATCATGTTTATGCCCACATCGATGCGCGAAAAGAAAATCTCTATTTTGACACGCGCGGCGCAATCAGCCATCACCTGCTGACCGAAAAGGTGTCGCAACTTACCCTCACCTCAAAACGCTTTGGTCGTTATGCACTGAACCACACTGTTGTGCTGAAAGCCTCCGATAAAGCCGTGAGCTTCACACCGTTTTGCTGGCAATCAAACGCGCAGCAAGGCCTATGCCTGAAAGGTGACTGGAAAGCCGACAATAACTGGCTGATGACGCTATCCATCAAACGATTCAACCTTGGGATCTTTAATCCTTTTCTGCCCAGCGAGCTGCACTTAAAATCCAACATCAATGGCAAAACAACGCTACAAGGCAATGGCAACAGCGCCATAACACTCAACAGCCAGACCTTAATTAACACATTAACACTGCATTTAGAAAGCCTAAACAGCACGCAAGCCATCAGCCTGAACAACAGCCAGATCAACATCAAATCCGACAGCAGTGGTGTCACACTCAATAGCCAGCTCAATGTTTATGACGCGAAAAACGCACTCAAACTCATGCTTTCACTACCAAAGTACCAACTCTTTCAAACCATGAAAGATGAGCAAGCGATCAAAGGCAAGGTCGAGCTCAACATCACCGACTTAAACAAACTGACCTCGCTGATACCACAAATCTCATCGATTACCGGAAAACTTGTGGGCACAATGAAAGTCTCTGGCACGATCAAAAAGCCTGCGCTAGACGGCAGAATACAGCTACAACAAGGCAGTGTTTCACTGCCTGACCTAGGCTTAAACCTGAGAAACATTGAACTAGGCTTAAGCGCAAACACAAGCCAGCTTCGCCTAGTCAGCCAGCTGACCTCCGGCCAAGGCACACTAAAACTCAACGCTACCGCCCCCATAGAATCATTACCTCTCAAAGTACAGGCAACCCTCAAAGGCAGCAAAGTCACTGTGATCAACAACAAAGAGTACCATGTCACGGTATCACCGGATCTCGCCTTAAACTATTCACGCCCTGATATGATTATCACAGGTGAAGTTCTTATCCCTTATGCCGACATCAACCCGAAAGATTTTAGCTCGGCCACCACATTGCCAAGCAATTTTGAAATCATCACGCCAGACACTGAAATGCGTGATAAAGCCTTACAGCTCTACTTACAGAAACTCAAAATTATTTTAGGCAAAAAAGTTCGCTTCAATTATATGGGGCTGGACGCAGGTTTAAGCGGCGATTTAACCATCAATAGCAAACCACACGGCGCGACAACAGGCGTAGGCCGCATTAATGTTGAAAACGGCATGTTCCGTGCCTACGGCAAGAAACTCGAAATCAAACAAGGTAATTTGATTTTCACCGGAGAATCCATTGATAATCCCGGCTTAAACATTGAAGCCATTAAAATCATCCCCGTGTATAATTTCACCGCTTCTGCGAATCAAACAGGCTCGAAAGTCACGGTTGGCATTATCGTCACCGGCACCGCCATGGACCCGAGTATCAACTTGTATTCCATTCCGACCATGTCGCAAACTGACATACTGTCTTACTTACTGTTTGACAAACCCTCAAGCTCAGTGGGTGGCTCAAATGCCGCCCTGCTCGGCCAAACAGCTTCTCTGCTCGCAGCAGACCAAACGCAAGGCGTGACCAGCAATCTCGAAAGCTCGCTAGGCTTAAGCACCATTGGTCTTGAAAACAGCCAAGTTTACGTACCCGGCAACACAGGCCCACAATCAACCACTTCGTTCGTAATAGGCAAACGCTTAAGCAAACGATTGCAAGCGCTTTACAGTGTGGGCATCAGCATTCCTGTGAGCATTGTCATGTTGCAATATCAAATTTCACAACACTGGCAATTGCAAACCCAGACCAGCAGTTACGATAACGGTGCGGATATTTTATACACGATTGAGTCAGGTTGATCGACTAAATAAAGCTTTTTCCCAGCCTACACATGTTTTTTATCACTTCGTAAATGTAGCCTGGGTTGACGAACGAAGCGAGGATAATCCGGGTTTTTATTTTCTTGGATTATCCCTAATGTCATTGCGAGCGAACGACAGTGAGCGCAGCAATCTAACTTAATCAAGAATTACAGGCGCTATTTTCTGGAGAGTTTTTCAGCATTAAAAGCTTGAAGAAAATTTAAACCCGCAGAAAAAGACAACCCGTTTGTGCGCAGAAAAACCATGGCCACTAGGGCGTATCCCTGAACTCTCGGGCGCGAAAAACAAGATAATCGATGAGTTTAGGGGCACGCCCTAATATGACTATTGAGCAGTGGCGCCAAGGTGTTGAACCTTGGGTTTAGACCAAGGTCCTGTAATACGATAATCATAACGACTGGATTCACGCGTTGCACTGTGAACCAATTTATCCACCGCCCAGGTGGCGATACCGGCAATCGGGCCGATCACGGGGCCGCCTGCAATCGTTGCGATCACCGGCAAGCTGGCGCCAAGATTGGTATCAACACCCACCTCTAAACTCAAGGTCTTTTTCACCAAATCCACCCAGCCTTTAGCCTTAATATCGGCCACCTGGCCCAAGGCCTCTAAGTTGTTGGACGATAGGCGCCCATGATCAAAATGCAAAGCACCGGTCAAGCTATCAAAGTGATAACCGTCTTTACCCAGATCAGACACATTCAGCGTCAGAAGATGACGCAAACTTAACAGCGTGACAAGCTTACCCAAATTTAACTTCTGTGTGGTGGACTGCCCGAGGTCAACCAACCAACCATCGACGAGACGCATATTCATATCGCCATTGAGCTGCGACAGCTCAAAGTCTGCTAAGCCCTTTGGCCAGCTTAAGTCAAAGGTAATCTGGGCTTTTTTCGCAAGCAGACTCGAGCGAAGACCAAAGGTTTTTAACAATAGAGTGAAATTATTACTGCCAGCAGAACCGCGAATCGATGATTCCAGCGGCTTACCCTTTTGATAAGTCACCCTGCCCGTTAAGCTGCCATTCAGCAAGTCACCACTGGCACTTAAACGATTAATCAAAAGCGCATCCGATTCAGGCTTAAGATCCGCTTTAATACCTGTGACTTCCAGGTTTTGATAGCGCAAACGAGCGACCGAGGCCTGTAACCATAGCCACTGCAAAGGTGAACCTGGTGCCTCGCCTTTTTTCATACCCCCAAGCAAAGCTGAGAGATCAATGCTTGAAAGATTAATCAGCAAAGGTGACTCAGGATAATTCGATGGATAAAGCACATCGCCTGCCAGCACCGGATTAGACAACCCCACGCGCCAGCCTGCACTCTCATGCTTAGCTGTCACCCTTGCATTTTTAAAGGTATAAACTGGCAGCGCGAGGGTTTTAACCAAAACATCCATCGTCGGATGAAAACGGGAGATAAAATCAGATTCACTTGACTTCGCACTTGAAAAGTTTGACGGCTCTTTAGACCAAAGTGTTTTCCAATCAAGCCAGTTAAAATGATCGAGCACGCCTGTCAGCAATAAGCTTGGTTCCACCGGCGCTACCGTTTTATTCGCCCCAAACGTTAACTGACCACTGTAAAGCTTTGCGCCTTGCTGACTAGGAATAAAAGAAAAAGCAGCGGCCAAACGATCACCGTAGTGAAAGTTCAACACGCCCGGGCTGGTGCCCGCAAAGCTCACATTAAACTCACTGTCTACTGAGTCTTGCGCAGCTTTACCCAGCGGCTGAGGCAAGGCAAGCGAAACACCGCTTAAATCCGACTCTATACGCAGCTCATTTTTTCTCAGCGAGGTTAAAACATCCGGCAAATTAAGCTTTGCTTTAAAGCCAAAATCACCCGAAATAAAACTCGGTTGTTTTAGCCCAAAGTATGCGAAAATTTTTGACACGGACAAACTCGATGAGAAGTTCACTTGCGTTGCCAGGTAAGGCTTTTGCTGGGTTTTGATATGGATATTGACAGGTTTACCCTCCAATATCCCCTGCAAGCCCTGCGAAGCAATGCTTGATGCCGTAAACGACAAGCGCCCCTTAAGCTCTTTAACCCACAAGCGCCAATCCAGCAAATGCAAATCAACACCTAAGAACTGTGTTTCACCTTGCACTTGGGTTTTATCAGGATCGCTAAGAGGAATGGTTAAGTGAAGCTTCGTTAAGGTATCACCCTGCATGCGCATGTTTTCAAGCGAAGCACCCACGGTTTCTTTCAACGGGGATTGATTAAAAAAGCGTAAAATATCACTCGCCTTATCATCAATGTTGGCATCGACCAACAACTGATCAGGCGCCTTACCTGTCAAAGAAGGAATTGTGCCCTGAAGATTACTGACTTTCGCACCCAATACTGTCGCCGATGAAGCATTCACAGTCATGCGATTATCTGAAAACAGAAGGTTCGCATTCAGGCCGGTCAAATCCGGCCAGCCATCGGCATAATGCAAATGCATGTTTTGAATATTGGTATCAACCTGAAAAATACCCCGCTTATCCAAAAACGGAAAATCATTCAACGGACCATGAATAACAATCTTGCCCGTCAGTGGAGCACCACTAATAAAAGCTTGCGACAACCAATCAACCGCGCCCTTTTCCATCACACGCGTGGGAAGATAATGCGCGGCTTGGGTTGGAGACTGCATATAATAACCGCCCATCAGGCTCATCATGACGGGCTTTTTAGCTTTTTGCTCAACGGCAAAATCACCCACCCAAGAAATATCAGGATTAGCCAAGTGAAGATGATAACCCGACACCTTGAAACCTTGGTCACCGTAACGCCATCGCAGTAATCCTTTAGCAAGACTTAAATCGACGGGTTTATCAAACAAACCACTCAAATCTAGACTTAAGTTCTTACTGTCCAAACGAAAAGCACCCTGGCCCGGCAGAGCATAAATCGCGCCCGAAAGATGATCAACCGCACCGACGGATGGCAAATGATCAAGGCCCAAATCGTTTAAATAGGCCTGAAAATAGTACTCTTTTGCATTGTCTAAGTTGATGAAGGCCATGGCGTTATTCAACGCGCCACGAGGTTGGTAATGGTACAACAAGTGGCCTATCTTAGCCGGCACCAAAGTACTGCCTGACAGCCAGCGCAAGGTATCTTGCAAATCCAAATAATTCAACCACACAGCTAAACGATGATGCGTAGCATCTTTGGCAAGATAAAAATTCAGCGTCGGCCACACACTGTCTTTCGTGATGATATCTAAGTTGTTTGCACTCATTTCCCAAGCACCATTTTCCCGGCGCTTAAAGGCGAATAGGCCCTGCAAACTTTTGATGCGTAACCAACGACCTGATCGCTGCGAATGCAAACTTAAGTTGTACACTTTTGGACTTAGAGACACGCTGTCTAAATGGCCCTGATGAAACCTTAACCAAACCTTTGAATTAAGCTGCCCTGCATTAAACCAATAACCATGGTACTCCTGTGCCTTAAACCACGCACCTAAATCCAAACCTGTTACTTTAGCGTAGAGTTTGCCAGTAGCATGGTGATAATCAAACAAACCGCCTTTGTTTTCCGTAATAAAATTCACAGAAAATGGCTTATCGATACCGGGGCGAGTCAATCTTGCACTGCCTGAAAGCTGATACGCATCGCTAGCATTGTTAAGCACCAGCGTGCGGATATAAACGTCTGTGGTTTTTTTATTTTGCGCATGATATTGCACACTGACATTACTCAAGCGCACATAGGCACGTCGCAATAAATCTTTAAAGAAATCACTAACTGAGGATTGCGCGCCAGGCTCTAAAGAAACGCTCATCGCCTGGTTAACTCGATAACCGTGTTTAAGCTGATCAATACGCAAGCGAAACCCTGAAAACGTGATAACACCCAATCGAAGCTCACGAGAAAGGACGGTGCGAAACACATCCAAGGAGACATACAGATTATCAATGTGTCCTAAGGGCTGCTTTGCCGGCGCGTTTTGGTAAACAGTCACACCACTGAGCCAAACTTCTGGCTGAAAACCGCTCCAACCAAACTTCACCTCATCAACTTTAACGGGCAGCTCCATCGCGTGCGACACCCATTGCTCAAAACGTGCTTTATGCATGGTCAACAACGGTGTCATGGCTCGCGTTGCCGTTAAGACCACTGCAAAAAAGACCATGAGACCCGCGATAAGGTAAAGCAGCCAGTGGGTTATACGGTAAACCGCGCGGCGAAAGCGCCTTATTCTCGTTTCACTCAAGATCGACCCGCCGCTTCAAATCGGATAGTAAACGAAATAGCCAAGGCCAAAGCACAATATTGACCAATGCTGCCAACCAATACAACACACTCGCAGGCGCGCTCGCAAGAATACCTTGTGCGGTGAACACGATAATTTTATAAAGCAAAGAAAAAGCCAAGATCACAAACAGCTGCTGCAGGCCTGGAAACATATTAAATTGCTTATGAAACTTGCACGCAAAGTACACGGGTATAATCATCGCAAGCGCATGCTCGCCCAATGCAGTGCCATAACATAAATCCAGCAATAAACCGGCAATAAAAGCATAACCAACTGACACAGAGTACGGCAGTGATATTGACCAAAACAACAAAACCAGCAAAACAAAATCCGGGCGCAACCAATTAACCCAAGCAGGCAAAGGCACCAAAGACAGCATAAAGGCCACAAACAAAGTTAACCAAACAAAACCCAGCCTAGGCTTTCTTTGCATGAGCGCCCCCCTGGTTTTGCTTGTTTAACAGGTTTTGCGCCGCCCTTTTTAAGGCGCGATTATTGGGCCACACCAATAACACCAAACGCGAGCGATTTAAATGTGCCAAGGGCTTAGCAATGATCTGACTAAAACGCTCGTTCGGGTCTTGCTCAACGCTGACGATTTTCGCGACAGGATAACCATAAGGGTAACGGCCACCCAAAGCAGAAGTGACGAGAATATCGCCTTCTTTAAAATCGGCCGTTTGTGGCACATCTTGTAAGCTTAGCATGCCGGTTTCTGGCTGACCGAGAGCAATAGCGCGATCATGACTGCGTTGATCCTGGATCGGCACAGCACTTTGGCCGTCGGTAATCAGCATCACACGACTGACCAAAGGATCCACGGCAACGATTTGCCCCAACACACCATCTTGATCCAACACGGGTTGGCCTTCGAAAATACCATCACCCTCACCTTTATTCACAACCAACTCATGCTGAAATGGCGCCTCGGATACCGCGATCACATAAGCCTCTAAAACCTTGTTGCCACCGGCTTGAATAGAAGACTGCAACAAGGCTAATAATGCCTTATTGTCTGTTTCCAACGTCATCATCTTTTGAATTTGCGATTGCAATAAAGCATTCTGGGCTTTTAACTTCGTGTTTTCTTTTTCAAGACTCGCGCGCGTGCGCACATTAGACACCACAGATTCCACGGCACGAACCGGCAAATCAACCGCGTAAACAGCGGGTAATGTTATAACAGAAGCTTTTTCGCGTGCGCGGTGAAAAAACCGATTCGTATGATCGGCAAACATCAGCACAACACTGATAACACAGAGCAAAAATGCGCGTAACCCTATACGCGCATTCTGTTTGAAGATTGGCTTAATCGCTTAAACCCCTATTCTTTGCCCAAAAAATCCAGTCTATCGACCATCTCCAAGGCTGCACCACCACCACGCGCTACACAGGTTAAAGGATCATCCGCCACAATCACTGGCAAACCTGTTTCTTCCATTAACAAGCGATCCAAATCACGTAAGAGCGCACCACCACCGGTTAACACCATACCACGTTCAGCAATATCGGCGGCCAATTCGGGTGGCGCTTGTTCAAGGGCTGCGCGCACCGCGCCCACAATACCCGTCAACGGCTCTTGAAGCGCTTCCAAAATTTCATTGCTATTGAGTGTAAAACTGCGTGGCACGCCCTCAGCAAGGTTACGACCTCGCACTTCCATCTCACGCACATCAGCGTTCGGAAACGCGGCACCAATTTCTTGCTTCACACGCTCAGCGGTCGTCTCACCAATCAAGCTACCGTAATTACGGCGAACGTAGCTAATAATCGCTTCATCAAAACGGTCACCGCCGATACGCACCGACGCAGAGTAGACGATACCACTCAAAGAAATGATCGCCACTTCCGTTGTACCACCACCGATATCCACGACCATGGAACCTGAAGCCTCTTCAACGGGTAAGCCTGCACCAATCGCAGCCGCCATTGGCTCGTCGATCAAATACACATCCCGCGCACCTGCGCCTAGGGCTGACTCGCGAATTGCACGGCGCTCAACCTGTGTGGAACCACAGGGCACACAGACCAAGACACGAGGACTTGGACGCAAGAAACGGTTTTCATGCACCTTATGAATAAAGTGCTGCAACATTTTTTCAGTAATGAAAAAATCAGCAATGACGCCGTCTTTCAAAGGGCGAATCGCTTTGATATTGCCCGGTGTACGACCCAACATACGCTTAGCTTCAGCACCCACAGCTGCCACTCGCTTGGGCCCGCCCATATCGTCTTGACGAATTGCTACCACCGACGGTTCATTCAGCACAATTCCTTTGCCTTTGACATACACTAATGTATTGGCCGTACCTAAATCGATTGACAGGTCACTGGAAAACATACCACGAAGCTTTTTAAACATGGGATATCCTTAAAATGATGGGTAAAAACCTGGGTGTACTGTACCAATCTGGCCTGCTTCCGGCAACTATTTTAAGTGGCTTTAGACCTAGAGCAAAAAGCGGGCTTTTCGCTCCAAAAAAATACAAAGATAGGGCTAAAATGAATACGAAGCCGTCAGATTGAATATATTACGTAAATAGCCCGTATTTTTGTAAATCACACTGTTGCCAGAGTCGTGTTCGACAAAATCAAAGCTCTTATCAGGAAAGGTATAAAATAGAGTGTAATTCAAACCAAGAGAGAAATGCTGTGTCAACGCATAATTCAAGCCCACTATACCCTGAACCGACGGCCTGCGAATATAGGCAAGCCCTTCGTAAGTCGCCGCAGCTTCGCGCTTATTTTGAACGCGAATCACCGTGTAGCCAAAACCTGCGCCCAAGTAAGGCGTGAATTTACTTTTATTTTTAAAATCGTAATAGCCATTTGCCATCAAAGAATAAGCGCGCTCGCTACCTCTCAAATCAGCGTTAAAGGTTGTAAATTTAATACGGCGAACATTCTGCCCAATATACAAAGCCTGAAGATCCGCACGCCAGTGGGCATTAAAATGGTAACCCACCGCCACTGAAAAAGAAGGGCCAGATTTGTATTTTGTGTAAACCGTTCCGTTATTACTTCTGTTGACCCATTTGTCAGTCGCAGGCGGGACATAACCTGTTTGCAACGACACGTAAATTGCGCTATCACTGGTTTTACCCGTCACTTTAGGTGTGCTTGCCACACCATGCGGCGCCTCTGGCTTAGCACTTGAATGGCTGCCAGCCGCAAGCGACGGCACAGCCGCTGAAAACCCCAATACTGGCCAAGCTAGAAAACTCACAGTCAACAAAATCAGGCAACGCTTTAACATTTAATCATCCTTATAAGCAATTTTTAACTATAACAAAATAAAGCTGCTTATCAAACAGCCGGGCTACTTGTTTTCTCTAGAGAAATCTTGCGCCACAAAAAAAGCGCAAAGATGAAACCTAAACAGGCCGTGAAGAACAAAGCAATAAACACGCCTGAAAAACCAAACCCATGAGCGAGGTAGGCGCTAATCAAGGCACCCAAACCTAAGGCAATATTATAAAAACCGTTCCAAATACCCCAGGCTGTGGTTGTCTTATTTTTAGGCATATGACGCTGATACAAGGCA